>CAZYHL010000005.1:0-24515 GCA_964646795.1 uncultured Syntrophomonadaceae bacterium | reverse complement strand
AATTATAAGACGTCCAAGCAAACCCTGGAACATCTATCTTCCCTCTACGAAGCGGTGGAGACTATCTCCAGCCGGGACAATATCAAGGAAGTCATCAATCTTTTTGCCGCTTACGCCAAGGCGATGACGGGCTCCGAAAAAGCAATTTTCTGGGTTGACCGGCTGATTGCCGGCCAGGGGCAGGACAGTTTTATCTATTCCGTCAAGGGGCGAAGAAAGGTTTTTCCCGAAGAGCACTGGGAGGGGAAACTCCTTCAGGCCTGGACGGAAATCAAGGCGGAACCCAAACCGGTTACTAAATACATAAAAAACAGTGAAGGGGAGCAGGAGGGCAGCCTGATTTGCATCCCCGTAAAATCCCGTTCCCGCTGTTTCGGTATGGTTGCCGTCCTGCAGCCTCCCGACTTTTTTAAGCTGGAGGAAATTTCCCAAACCCTTACTTTTTTGGCTAACCTGGCTGCCGTGGCCATAGAAAGAAACCTGGCGGAACTCTTTGCCGACAAGCTGCTCTTAATCGAGGAGCAGAACCGCATCGCCAACGAAATGCACGACAGCGTTTCCCAGAACCTTTTCAGCGTCGTTTACGGTGTTGACGCTTTAATTAAACAGGTCGAAACCCTGGCGCCGGAATATCAGAAACAGATTCTGACTACCATCCGGGATCTGACAGCCCAAACGGCTAAAGAGATGAGGATGCTGATCTATCGTTTGAGTCCCCGCCACCGGGGGGACCAGACTTTTATCAACGAACTGAACAACTACCTGAAGGATTTGGGAGATTTAAACCAGGTAAAGATAGGATTTACCGTCAAGGGAAAAGAAGAATATATTAACTCTTCCATTCGGAGGGCCTTTTACCGTATAATAAAAGAAGCGACAAACAATGCCATTCGTCACGGTAAAGCCCAGGAAATAAACGTGGAACTGGAAATGACGCCTTTTACGGCCAATATTAGCATTGCCGATAACGGTAAAGGCTTTGACGTAGAAGATCTTAACCCTTCCAACGCTCAGCTGGGCCTCGTGAATATGAAGGAGCTGGTTAGTTCACTGCAAGGTACCTTGAGCATCCGGAGCAACCCGGGGGAAGGAACGACCATAGCCAGCGCCGTTCCCATCGGCAACCTGCCCCGGATCTCGGTCGGTCGCAGTTAAACGGGTAGAGGAGGTGAAACTATGAGGATTGTAGTCATTGATGACCATCCCTTAGTACGGAAGGGGTTGGAAATGGTGGCTTCCCTGGAGGAAGATATCGAAGTTGTCGGCTTCGCTGCCAACGGTGAAGAAGCACTGGCCCTGGTAAAGGAGAAAAACCCTGAAGTGGCTTTGGTGGATCTGCGGCTGCCGGGCGAAAACGGGCTGGATATCATCAAGAAAGCCCGGGAACTCAACAGCAGCGGCTGTAAATTCATTATTTTAAGCTCTTATGCTACCAAAGAGGAAATCCGCCGGGCTATGGCGGAAAAAGTTGACGGATACATACTGAAAGAAGCCCTGCCGGAAGAACTCATTTCCTCTATCCGTTTAGTTGTTAAAGGCCGCAGGTATTACGACCCGGTCATTATGCAGCAGGCCATGGAAGACAGCGGGGAAGAAGAGGACAGGCTGGCGGATTTGACAGCCAGGGAAAGGGATGTCCTGGCGGCCCTGGCCCAAGGCTTGAGCAACAAGGCTATCGCCGATTCCCTTTTTATCAGCGAACATACGGTTAAAAAACATATCGGCCAGATTCTGACGAAACTGGAACTAAAAGATCGGACCCAGGCGGCCTTGTTTGCCGTCTCTAAAGGATTGGACAAGTAGCAGAAACGGAGGATGAAGGTATGAATATTAACGAGCTTTTGAAGTTGGTCGTCAAGGAGGAGGCCTCTGACCTCCACCTGACAGTAGGGGCCGCACCTACCATGCGGGTTAAAGGCGAGTTGACGCGCCTGGCGATCCCGCCCCTGGCTCCCACGGATACGGAATCCTTTGCCCGGGAAATCCTCTCCGGCGAGAGGTACGGCCAGTTTGAAGAAAAAGGGGAGCTGGACGTCTCTTACAGCTATTCCGGGGTAGGGCGCTTCCGGGTAAGCGTTTACCACCAGCGGGGCACCGTAGGCCTGGTATTCAGGGTCATCAGCACGGAAGTGCCCGATTTATCCACCTTGGGACTGCCTGATATTATCACGAAGCTTACCCAGCGGTTGAAAGGCCTGATTATCGTGGCGGGGCCGGCCCGCAGCGGCAGGTCAACCACCCTGGCGGCTATGGTTAATTTAATTAACCGCCAAAGGCCGTGTCATATTCTGACCATTGAGAACCCCATCGAATACCTGCACAGCCATAAGGAAGGCTTGATTAACCAGCGGGAAGTAGGCTCCGACTCCACTTCTTTCCCGAGCGCTTTACGGAGCGCTCTGCGCCAGGACCCCGATGTCATCCTGGTAGGTGAAATGGCGGATCCGGAAACGGTATCGACAGTCATTACGGCCGCGGAAACGGAACACCTGGTGATGGCCTCCATGTATGCCGTCGAAGCTCCCCAGGTGGTGGACAGGCTCCTGGAGCTCTACCCCGAGCATATGCACCAGCATATCAGGGTGCAGCTGGCTAATAACCTGGTGGGCATAATCGTCCAGCGCCTGCTGCCCCGGAAAGACGATAAAGGCATGATTGCCGCCGTAGAATTCCTGGTTGTAACCCCTGCTATCCGGAACATGATTCGGGAAGGCCAAACGGAGCAGATTCATACAATAATGAAATCAGGGGCCAAACCCGGCATGCAGACTATAGATATTCACCTGAAAAGCCTTTATGAAAAGGGGTTAATCAAGGCTAAGGATGCCCTGGAAAACGCCGGCGACTGGTCCGGCATGTCCCGCTACCTGGCGGGCCCCGCCAGTTACTACGAAGAAGAAAGCGGCGGCGGATTTTAACGCTTTTTAAAAATGTATTGACATAGTTCTTTCGCCTGTGCTATGATATAGCTACCAGAAATAGCCAAAGCATTTGGCGAGAACAGGTCGATACCTGTCCGATAACGGCAAACCACTCGAAAGGGTGGGACGCAAAGCTCAAGGGTCTAAGGCTTACGCTATGATCGCCTGGCTGCCGAAGAAGGTGTTTTTTGTTTAAAGAAGCAGTTTTTGCTGCTTCTCTATTCAAACTCAAAAAAAGGCAGCCCGCGGGGCTGCCTTTTCAGGCTTTAAAAAAAGTTATTCTTTTTTCTTAAGGAGCAGACCGCCTGCTACCAGCAAGGTCAGGCCGAGGGGCAGGACGCTCATGGCTACGGTTACGGGGAGATCGTCTTCGTCATCGTCTTCGGGGTCGGTTTCAGGCTCTTCGGGGTCAACGTCTTTTTCGTCGTCATCGTCGCCGTTGTCATCGTCACCGTCATCATCATCGCCGTTTTCGTCGTCGCCGTCGTCGTCATCTGCTTCGTAAAGGAAAATGATGTGGCTGATGCCGAAGTTTTCAGGGGATGCTGCGTCGCCGGAAAGGGCTCCTGCGGGGGTGTAGTCGCTGTCATTATACTGGGCGGCGCCCTTGACCCAGATCTCCATGATGCGGACACCGTCGGCTTCCCAGTGGAATTCAAGGGCTTCGTCGCCCTCCTTGTATTTGGTGATGGTAACGGTAATGGCAGCGTTAAGGTTTGCATTTTGAAGGACAACAGTATCGCCGTTAACATTGCCGAGGGTCCAGTCGTTGCCGTAGCTTTCCACGGCGTAGGGGTCAAATTCCAGCTTGACGGAGTTTTCCGCCAGCGGACGCGCCGAGGCGAAAGCGGGAGCGGCCAGGGACAGAATATTTATTATACTACTTTAGGAGTATATACCGGCTGGCAAAACTATATTATACTTTGGTAGTATAAGAAATTACCCAAAAGTCTAATCCTTTTTGATACTATCTTCTGATGTACTATTTTTAAAGAAGAGGTAAAATAAGCCGAAACATCCTCGTTATACTTATTGGGGAAAAGCCGCTTCTATACATATTATTTGGCGGGGATGCGGTCTCGGAATTTAAGCGGAGCCGTTTTCAAGGCGGCCCGCCGGCGTATGGCCTTAAGCGACGATTGTCCTATTATAAGGAGGTGCTGCCCGAGGGCGGGAGCTTTGACTTTTGAAAACAGCGGTTATTGGGCGCAGCGTTGCTGCCTCCGGCATTGCCGGAGTGGGGTATTATAATATTAAATTAATCAAGGAGGAAGAAAAATGTTGAATCTGTTCACGAGATTGTTCAAGGACGAAGAAGGGCAGGGCATGGCGGAATACGCTTTGATCCTGGTGCTGGTAGCAATTGGGGTAATTGCTGTATTAGCGGCTTTTAGGCAACAAATAGTAGCTACATTCCAAAAAATTGCTAAAACATTAAGGGATAGTGATACTGTTAATCCTGACCCATTATCTTAAAATGGAAGAATAAAGCAATATAGGTTTGAAATTTAAAAATAGTTTAGGAACTGCTTTATATGCAGTTCCTAAACTATAATAATAAGTGACTTTTTAAGTTTGGTATTACGGAGAGAATGTATTAAATTATGTCAACTATAATGAATTTTAATAATGTTATCCTGGTTCTTTTAATCGTATCATCCGTCTATTTTGACATAACAAAGAAAAAAATCCCCAATTTCTTAACCTTCCCGGTTATCCTTTGGGGTTTGCTGGCATATACGGTAAGCGGCGGCCTTGACGGTTTCCGCTTCAGCCTTTACGGTTTTTTAGCGGGCCTGGCTGTTTTCCTCATCCCCTTTGCCCTGGGAGGCATGGGTGGCGGAGATGTGAAGCTGCTGGCGGCGGTGGGCGCCCTTAAGGGGTATGTCTTTGTTTTGCATACCGCCCTGCTGGCCGCCCTCTGCGGCGGCGTTATGGCGGTGGGTTACCTGCTTATAAAAAAGAGGCTCTGGCGGACCCTCCGGAAGGCCATCGGCATCCTGGCGGCGCCAGTTTTTACTTTCCTTTCCTGGCGCTTCCGGCGGCCCTTTATCAAGGACCTGGCCGCCTATTTCTCCCCTGCCCCGGTGGCAGGGGAAGAAAAGCTCTATCTCCCCTACGGGGTTGCCATCGGCCTCGGCGCGCTGCTGGTGCTTTTCAAGGTCGGGGAGCTTATTTTTAGTATTTGAAAGGAAATTTTGTTGTGCGGCGGAGGAAAGGAATGTATAATAACAGTAATGATGGAAAAAATGGCGGCGGAGGAGGAAGGGGCATGTTCGGGAAGCTGTTGCTGCTGAATAATAAGAGAGAGGGGCAGTCCATCGTCGAATTCGCCCTGATTCTGCCTATCCTTCTTTTTTTCATTCTGGCCATAATCCAGTTCGCCATTATTTTAAACGGGCAGATTACCGTCACCAGCGCCGCCAGGGAAGGGGCGCGGGCAGGCGTCGTCGGCGCCGAAGATACGGAGATAGTCGATAAGGTCCTGCAGTCCTCCCGCGCGCTTTTGCTCAGGATTGACGGGGACGAAATCGAAATCGAGCGGGCGGACGCCGTGGGGGGAGAATTAAAGGTAACGGTGACGGGGGTCGTGGATATCGTGGTACCCCTGGTCGATATCATCATCGATGTTTTCAGCGGCTATGAGGACGGGTTCGTGGTGGTTTCCGAAGCCAAAATGCGGGTGGAAAAGCTGCCTTAAGGAATTATTGAGGAGTGAACCGTGATGAAAAAAATGTTAAGCTATTTCCTGGACGAAAAAGGCCAGTCCCTGGTGATTGCCGCCGCTTCCATGCTTGTCATCCTCGGCCTGTCCGCGGCGACGGTGGACGTGGGCTACCTCTTTTTCCAGCGACGGGACCTGCAGACGGCAGCCGACGCCGCCGCCCTGGCGGGAGCCAGGGTTCTTTATGACAGCAACGGCAGCGATGAGAGCGGCGCTCACGACACCGCCCTGGAATACGCCCTTTTAAACGGCTCCGAGGAAACGGAAGTAAATATAATTAACGACTACAATTATGAGGGTAAGGCCATCCAGGTAGTCGAGGTTACCACCGGCAGGGAGAGCGGCCTTTTCTTCGCCAGGCTTTTCGGTTTCAACAGCCAGGATGTGGGCGCCACGGCGGTGGCCACCTGGAGCTATATCACGGAGGCCAGCGAGAGCATTCTCCCTCTCTTTGTCAATGCCGACCACCTGGCCAGCCTCGGGTCAACTCTGCCCATGGCCTACGAGCTGCACGTCGGGGCTGATAACCCCGGCGCTAACTGGGGCTATTTCAACCTCGATTTAAATGCCTGGAAGGACGATTGGAATGGCTCGGGAGATATTCTTGAAGGCGCTCTGAGGGGTGACCTAGGCTCCTTAAACCCGCCCGTAAAGGCGCTTTCCGGCTGGAGCGGCTACGAGGGCTGGAACGAGGGCGATTATGCCCAAATCCCGTCCGAGTTTATCTATCATACCCAAACCGGGAAAATTGCCAATATTGTTGATAATATCGCCGAAAAATCTGTCGGTACGCCGGCTAAGTTCGGCAGGCTCTACCGGCATTTTCTCTACGATGAACCGGATGATTATACCCGGCTCCAGGGGATTGTCCCCCTTGTCAAAATCATTCCGACAGGCTCATCGGGGCAAATGGACACTTATGTAATCGGTTTTTTGGGTTACCGCATCCATGACTGTATTGCTAACAATGCCGGCGAAGGTTCATTGTACTCCACGCCGGAGATCAGGTCGCGGCTTGCTTTTGCCGGCCAGCGGGGCTCGACGAGAATTTCTTATCCCCAATACGTCGGCTCGAAGCATGCCGGCACCGTCATCGGCGACCTTCTCTTTGAACTCGACGATATCGCCTACAGCGGCCAGAATATTTCCCAGAGCGGCATGGGCCTTAAATTTACCGCTTTGATAAAATAGAGTCTTACTATGGGGAGGAGTTGTTTTTTTCTTGAAAGGGAATAAGCGGATTTTAATCATTGCTGTTGTTCTCGGCCTTATCAGCATTCTTGCCTTAAACAGCTACATCAGAAGCCTGGATAAGCCGGCTTTGACGGCCATCTCCCATACCGACGTGGTGGTGGCGGCAAACACGATCCCGGCCCACACCCGGATTACCGGAGAAATGCTGGAAGTCGTTTCCCTGCCCAGCGACGCCGTCCATCCCGAGGCCGCCAGGAGTTTAGACGCCGTGGCGGGGGGCATCAGCCGGACGGAGCTTATCAAGGGCGAGCAGGTGCTGTTGAAGAGGGTCTTTACGGAGGAAAGGCGAGCGAGCCTTTCTTACCGGGTTCCCGAGGGCATGCGGGCCATCGCCATCCCTGTGGGGGATGTGGCGGGCGTTGCCGGTTACATATCTCCCGGGGATACCGTTGACGTGCTGATAAGCTACGAAGACGCCAATATAAACGAGATGCTTACGACTTACACGGTGTTTCAAAACATCAAGGTCCTGGCCGCGGGGGGAGAGACCCGGGAGCGGGACACCGAGGCGCAGGGCGTGGTGAGCACCGTAACCCTGGCGGTAACTCCCGCCCAGGCGGAAGTACTGGCTTTTGCTTACCTGAAGGGTACCTTCCACTTGACCCTGAGATTCCCTCTGGATGAAGAAAGCGTGGAGCTCGAAAGCTACAGCTTTGAAAATTTTGATACTTACGGGGGAAGGTGAGGGAGTGGACAGGATTAAAGTATTTGTTGCCAACGAGGACCCGGAGGAAAGGGCAAGCATCGTCGATATATTAAGCAACGTCGAATATATTACCCTGTCGGGGGAGGCGGAAACCGCCAACGAGACCCTGGTAGCCCTGGAGGGAGACGGGCCTGATGTGATTATTATCGGCGCCTACCTGCCGGGCGACGGTTACAAGTTAACTGAGAAAGTTGCCAAGGAGTACCCGGAAAAAGCCATTATCATCGTGGAGAGGGAGCTCAAGGAAGAATCCATGCGCAAGGCCATCTTTGCCGGCGCGAAGGACCTCCTTATCTATCCCTTTACCCCTTCCAAGCTGGTGGACTCCATTTACCGCAGCTACCAGCTGGAGCAGAAGAAACAGGTGCTGCAGAAGGACAGCCAGCCCAGGGGCAAACGGCGGGCGCGCAAGGGGCAGGTAATCCCCGTCTTCAGCACCAAGGGCGGTGTGGGGCGGACTTTTATTGCGGCTAATCTGGCCGTAACGCTGGCCCAGCAGGCCGAGGCCAGCGTGGTCCTGGTAGACCTTGACCTTGATTTCGGTAATTCTGCCCTGGCCTTGAATATTATCCCCCGCTATACCATTGCCGATGTCATCAACGACATCCGCAACCTGGACCAGGACTTAATGGAGAGTTACCTGATTCCCCACCGGTCCGGCATTAAGGTGCTGCCGGCCAATGCCCAGCCGCAGCTGACGGAATTTGTTTCCGCGGAACACGTGGAGATTATTTTAAATGTCTTGAAGAGCGCCTATGATTATGTGGTCGTGGATATGCCGGCCAGGTTTTCCGGCCCCGTGGACCCCGCTTTTCAAATGGCGGATATCCTCTTCCTGGTGACAACCCCGGAAGTGGCCACGGTGCGCAATATAAAGGCCTCTCTCCTGACCTTGGACAATTTGAACTATCCCAAGTCGAAAATTAAAGTGCTGCTGAACAAGGCTGATTCCGGCAATGAAATCAAGGCCAAGGACGTGGAATCAACTTTGAACGCCAGCCTTTTTGCCTCGCTGCCCTTAGAACAGAAGCTGGCGACTTCTTCCCTGAACAAGGGGATCCCGGTGGTGCTCCTCTACCCCAGGGCCAAAATCAGCCGGGCTTTTAACGATTTGAGCCGCAAGCTGTCCGATGCTGACGGCGGGGGCAAAAAAGCTTAAGTAAATTGGACTCCCCGAAGGAGGGATTTAAGGATGTTTAACGGTCAGTCCCCCAGTAAACCCGAAAATATTGCCAGGCCTCAGACGGTCGACAGGAACAGGGAGATCGAAGACGTAACCGTTGAAGCCCTGCGCCAGGTGATTGACAATATGGATGACGCCATGGTGGTGGAAAAGCTTGATTCCCTGCAAAAAAGAAGATTTTCCGAGCAGATAAGCGATATCCTGGAAAAAGTGCTGGCGGAGAGAAACAGGCATTTTTCCCAGGGCGACAAGCAGAAAGTCGTCAAGCTGATTATGGACGAAATCTTCGGTTTCGGCCCCATCAATCCGTTGGTCAATGATCCTACGGTTTCGGAAATAATGGTCAACGGCGCTAAGCAGGTGTATGTGGAGCGGGAAGGAAAAATCGTCAAAGCTGACGTTACTTTTCGTAATGACGCCCATATCATGCATACCATCGATAAGATTATCGCTCCCTTGGGACGGCGGGTGGACGAGAGCTCGCCTATGGTTGATGCCCGCCTGCCCGACGGCTCCAGGGTTAATGCCGTCATTCCGCCTCTGGCCGTCAAGGGACCGACACTGACCATCCGCAAGTTTGCCACGGACCCCTTGACCCAGGAAGACCTGATTTCCTTCGGTACTATGACCCGGGAAATCGCCATGTTTATCAAGGCCTGCGTCAAGGCCAGAATTAATATTGTTGTCTCGGGAGGTACAGGCAGCGGCAAGACGACGGTTTTAAACGTCCTTTCCAGCTTTATTCCGGCCACGGAAAGGATTGTGACTATCGAAGACGCCGCCGAGCTCCAGCTCCGGCAGGAGCATGTGGTGACGCTGGAAGCGCGCCCCGCCAATATCGAGGGCAGGGGCAAGGTGGGAATCCGCGACCTGGTGATTAACTCCCTCAGGATGCGGCCCGATCGTATTGTCGTCGGGGAGGTAAGGGGCGGCGAGGCTTTGGATATGCTCCAGGCTATGAACACCGGCCACGACGGCTCCATTACGACCCTGCACGCCAATAACCCCCGGGATGCCCTGTCCCGGCTGGAAACCCTGGTGATGATGGCGGGGATGGATCTGCCCCACAGGGCTATCCGGGAACAGGTTTCCTCGGCTATTGACCTGATTATTCATACCATCAGGTATTCCGACGGTTCCCGCAAGATTGTCAAGGTAACGGAGGTGGTGGGGATGGAGGGCGATACCATCACCATCCAGGATATTTTTGATTTCAAGCATACAGGCTTCAACGAGAAAGGCAATGTCATCGGCAGGCATTTCGCCACCGGCATTATTCCCACCTTTCTGGAGAAGCTCCAGGCCTACGGCCAGACCATCTCCAAGGACATGTTCAATAAGACGGAGGTAACTGAATTCAGGTCGCTCAGGGGGAGGTTTTAGGGTGGGCTATATCCTATACGGCGCAGTATTCTTTACCGTGGTCCTGTCGGTGCTGGCGGTTTACCGGGTTTTAAACTCCTCCCGGCTGGCGGTTCTGGAACGGCTGGAATCCCAGGCCCGGGTCGTGGAGAGTCCTTTGAAAACCGGCGAGGGCAGGGGCGCGCGGGAAGGCTTTTTAAGTTACCTGGCCGTGCCGGGACACTTGATTCCGCGGCGGTTTTCCTTGGAAAAAGTACAAAAGAAACTTATCCAGGCCCATATTTTTATGCGGGCCGAGGAATTTATCGGTTTAAGCCTCCTTGCGGGGGCGGGCTTCTTTTCGTTTGCGGTGCTCTTGACGGATTCTTTTATTCCGGGGATTTTAGCCTTTCTCATCGGCTACAAGCTGCCGGACTTTTACGTTAATTCCAGGAAAGCCAAAAGGGCAGCCGCCTTAAACAGGCAGCTGCCCGAATCCCTTATCATCATTGCCAACGGTTTAAGGGCGGGCTACAGCTTTCCCCAGGCCATGGACGTGGTCGGCAGGGAGATGGAACCTCCCATTGCCGAGGAGTTCAGCCGGGTTATCCGGGACAACCGGCTGGGGAAGACCATGGAGGAGGCTTTAAGAGAACTGGCGGAAAGAACCGCCAACGAGGATTTGGATATGATTGTCACGGCCCTTTTAATCCAGCGGCAGGTGGGAGGGAATTTGGCGGAAATTCTTGACAAGATCGAAAATACCATCCGGGAAAGGGTGCGCATCAAGGGCGAAATCAAAACCTTGACATCCCAGCAGCGCATGTCGGCAGTGATCATTGTCTTGCTTCCCTTTGCCGTTACCGGCATTATATACCTGATGAATCCCGAATACATGCTGACTCTTTTCCAGGAACCCCTGGGCCTGGTTATGGTGGGGGTTGCTTTTGTTTCCCAGTTGCTGGGTGTCATCATGATCAGGAAGATAGTAAATATCGACGTTTAGAGGGTGGTACTGTGCTCTGGTTCGTATACATTACCGCTTTCCTGGCTGTATTTTTTTTGATCTTAGCCTTGAATATGCTGGCGGAGAAAAAAGCCCCCGTAAAGGAAAGGCTCGAGTTCATCGGGAAAATGAGCGGGAAAAGCGACGAGGAAGACATATTAAAAAAATCTTTTATGGTAAGGATTGTGCAGCCTGCCGTGAAAAAACTGGGCGGCACCTTGGGTAACCTGACTCCCGGGGAGATCAGGCGCAATCTGGAACTGCGGCTTACCTACGCTGGAAACCCGGGCGGCCTAACCGTTAACAGCCTCCTTGTTTATCAGCTCCTGGCTGGTATTGCCTTGCCCCTGTTGTTTGTCGGCTTGCTGCTGTTTATGGGCGCGGAGCTGGGGCAGGTTGTTCTGCTGGCTTTAATCATCGCTCTCCTGGGCCTTTACGCACCCCTTTTGATTATCAATGCCAAAGTTGCCCGGCGGCAGAAGGCTATTGAAAGAAGCCTGCCCGATATGCTGGATCTGCTCCTGGTCAGCGTCGAAGCGGGACTCGGGTTTGACATGGCCTTAAAAAGGGTTGCCGAAAAAATGCCCGGCGAGCTCAGCCGGGAATTGAACCGGGCTCTGGATGAAATCAGGATCGGCAAGCCCCGGAGCGAAGCCTTAAGGGATATCCATGCCCGGACGGGTGTTTATGATTTGGGCACCTTTGTGGGAGCCGTAATCCAGGCCGAACAGCTGGGCAGCAACATCGCCCGCACCCTGGGCATCCAGGCCGATACCATGCGGCAGCGGAGGCGGCAGCGGGCTGAGGAAGCCGCCATGAAAGCTCCGATTAAAATGCTGTTTCCCCTTGTCTTTTTCATTTTGCCGGCCCTTTTTGTCGTCCTGTTGGGCCCCGCTCTCCTGCAGATAGTGGAAGCATTCGCTAACTTATAGAGGTGAAAATGATGTCCTTGCGAAGGAAGAGCCTTGCTTTGATTTTGCTTGCCATTATTTTAACGGCCTCCCTGGGGGGGCTTATTTCGCCTGTCCGGGCTTTTGTTCAGGAAGACCTGGCCGTAGTCCTCGTTATTGACGTTTCTGGCAGCATGGCCTATACCGACCCGAGCAGGCTCAGGGAAGCAGCCGCGGCTGTATTTATTGACCTTTTGGGTGCCGGCGATTATTTAAGCGTCATCACTTTTGATACGGAAACGGAGGTTTTGCTCCCCCTCCTAGAGGTGGGCGGGCGGGAGAATAAGGAAAAAATTAAGGAAAATCTTCTTTCCCGCCTCAACCCCCGCGGAGCCACAGATTTTGTCGGGGCTTTGACAGCCGCCGCCGGGGAACTGGCCAAGGCTCCCCCCGGGACCCGCCCGGTAGTGGTGTTCCTGACGGACGGCGACCCCAACCCTTATACGGCGGCCAGGAACGACCCGGTTTTTATGGCCGGTTACCTGGAACAGCTCTGGCAGCTGGTGCGGGACTATGCTTTAGCCAGGTATCCTGTTTATGCAGCCGCGTTCAGCAACGAAATCGATCCCGAAGTCATAGCCAGGATAGCCCGGGAAACCCAGGGTGATTATTACCTCATGGATAATCCCGAAAGCCTGTTGGCCGTTTTTTTTGATCTTGTCAGCACCTTAAAAAACCGGAATATTTTCCTGGAAGAAGATTTCCCACCCGGCCGTTCTTTTACCTTTGAGGTGGCGGAACAGACCAGGCAGGTGAACCTGATGGCGGAGGGCGGTTCCCTGGCATTAAAGACACCGGCGGGGGAAGATGCTCTCTCCCTTAATATCCCCGGGCTGACCGTTTCCCAAAAAGGCGGCAGCACTCTTTACGTGCTGCAGGAAATGCCTCAGGAGCATATAGGTTCCTGGGAGATCACAGCTTTAGGCCCGGAGCCTGTCAAGGTAAGGGGGGATACCGATACCTTCGTTAAGGCCTGGTTTGTAAGCCCAGCCCCTTTTTCCCTGCAGCCCTTAAATGAAGACTGGGACCTAACCGTCAGAATTACCAGGGATGAAAGATTTAAGGAAGCCGAAGTAACGGCGGAAGCCCTGGTCCGCGGACCGGAGGGAAATCCCCAATTGGTTCCCCTAACGGCTGCAGAAGATGATTATTTTAACGGCGTTTTCAGCGGCGCAGCCGTCCCGGGAGAATATGAAATCACGGTACGGCTGCTGGTGGAAGGGCAGGAAGTTTTAAGCGCCGTATCAAAAGTTCATGCCCGGATGCTGCCGGTTTTGGCTACCGATTTTTGGGTTAAGGAAGGTTACACCCTTGGAGCCGGCCAGGTGGTCACAGCTTCGCTGTTGGCGGGAGGCAACCGTTTGTCCGAAGGAAAAGAACTGGCCGTTGATACCCTGCAGCTTGTTGTTTATTACGCCGATGGGGAGCAGGAAGCCTTAACCTTATTTGACAACGGTAATTTTGATGAACACGGGGACTTAGGGCCGGAGGACGGTATCTGGTCCAACCGTTTTGCCTTCAGCCGGGAAGGCGGGGCGGAAGCTGTTCTCATGGCTCTCGGCAGTTACCGGGGCAACGAGTTTCGCATTGAAAAAAGCCTGGGACGGCTGACAGTTCACCAGCCCGGCAGAATCCTGGTTGAATTTCTCCGACAGGATTTCTGGGCGGCGGGCGGCGGTACTTTTATTGTGCCTTTGAAAATCACCAATAATTCTTCCGCCACGGAAGTCCTGGAGATAACCCTTGAGACTGCCGGTTATGCTCTTAATGCTACTAAAATCACGCTTGCTCCGGGTGAAGCAAGAACTGCCGAACTCGCGATCAAGGCGGGGAGAGAACTGCCCCTGGGGAGTGCCGTTGTCTCTCTGGTTTTAAGATCGGAAAACCCGTTAACGGCAGCGGAACCCGGCGGGACGGAACTCGCCGTGGAAATTGTCACAGCCCGGCAGGCAGCTATGCAGCGGTTTGCAGGTTTCTTCAAAGGTGCCATATATGCAGCCATAATTGTCCTGTTGCTCGTAACGGTCTTTTTTGCCGGGGGACTGCTCCTTTACCGGCTTCACGTTATACCCCGGCGAAAAGTAAAGGGGAGCTTGTTCTACCGGAAGGAAGACGACCGGCACGGTGAGCCTAGGGAATTGAAGTTGGGCAAGCTCAATAAAAACAAAGTCATCATCAGCTTCGACAAGGAACGGCAGGCCGATTTCCACATCGAGGGAAGCGAATACGGCTATGACCTCATAATTTTAACGGATTGGTACAGTACCGCCCCTGCAGTTGTCCAGGGCTGGGGCGGGTTGTTCCGAAAAGGGAAAACTGTTAAAACCCTGTTAAAATGCAGTATTCCCGGTATTATGGAGTATGAAGGAGATATTTATACCAACAAGGAATTGTTCCATGATGACAAGTTCAGTTCCGGCGGGTTTTCCTTTCGCTATCACAACCCGTACGGCCGCTGGTACAAAGAAACCGGGGACGGTATTGATATTTTGGAAGGGAAAGTTTAATAGCAAATAAAAGGCTGATGCCTAATACTAAAGTAGTAGATACAATTAGACTTTCTGCTCATGTTTAAGTATACCTTCCGGTGGTGTAAAGAGGTTATTTAAAAAGTAAGATAATAGTAAATGCAAAGGTAAAACGATGAAAAAAATTAAAGTGGTGCAGGAAAACGGAGCAGTGCTCCTGGAAGAGGCGGAATTGGCCGTCACCTTTTTAAGGCGGCTTAAAGGGCTGTTATTCAGGAAGAATCTGCCGGCGGGACGGGGGCTGCTGATTAAACCCTGCCGCTCGGTGCATACTTTTGGCATGGCTTTTCCCATTGACGTGGCTTTTGTGAACGGGGAGAGCCGCATCTGCCACCTGGTGGAAAATATGCTTCCCGGCAGGGTAAGCAGGCATGTCAGGGAGGCGGTATATGTTCTGGAGGCTCCTGCGGGGACTTTGAAAACCGCCGGAATCGGGACAGGAGCTAAAATAACCCTCATGGAACCGGATCTCTTTTAAAGAGGTGTAAACTAACTTAGAAAGACAGAGGTGGAAAATGCAGACAACAGGAAAAGGATCCGGCGGACAAAAAAGGATGGGAATAGAAGAGATAGGCCGGTTGCTGCTTAACTCCCTAAAGGAGGGAGAACTGCTGCTGCATTACCAGCCGGTTATATCCTTACTAAGCGGCAAGGTGGAGTATTACGAAGCCTTAGCCAGGCTTAAGGACGAAGACGGAGAAATTGTTCTGCCCGGGGTTTTCCTGCCTGTGGCGGCAGAAATGGGGCTCATGTCCGCCCTGACGGCCCGGGCAGCTGCAAAAGCTGTGGCAGTCCTGGGGGAATTCCCTGAAATCAGGCTGTTTATCAATATCACCAGCTCCTGCCTGGGTGACCGGTGGTTGCTTAAGGAAATAGAAAGGCTTCTAACAGAAAACCCCATCGAGCCCGGCCGGCTTGGCTTCGAAATTACTACCCGGCAAGGGGCGCCGGAGGATATGGCGTTCGCGGGTGAATGGATCAAGCATTTGAAGCGGCAGGGCTGCCTTTTTGCTCTGGATAATTTTGGCGTCAGTCAGAGTTCGCTGTATTATTTAAGGTATCTGCCGGTCGATCAGCTGCAGATTGACGGTTCCTTTATTACCTCCCTGGAAGGGGAACCTAACCAGCGTTTCCTTGTTCAGGCGATTCAGATGATGGCGCGCTCTCAAAGGCTGGAAACAGTAGCCGAATGGGTGGAGAAAGATGCCGTTGCCGCAATTATAAAAGATATCGGTATCACTTACGGCCAGGGGAATTACTTTGGCAGAGTTGCCCCTTTGCCCATGTAAGAATTGGAGGAAATCAAGGTGCTCTATTGGTGTGATCAAGTTAAATATGGAGCAAGGGAAACCCTGGAGGGGGCAGGCGTCAGCCTGGATCCGGGTGTTATCTATATGCTGTATGAGCAAATTGCCCGCCGCCTGTCGGGACAGAAGGCGGCCCTGAAGCAGTCAGACCGATTCCGGCTTAAAACGGCAGGGGTTTTAGGGACAAGTTACCTGGAGATATTGGAAGCCGTTGAAGAAGCTTATTATGAAACGGACCTGAAAGGAAATATTACTTTCTGCAACGCTGCCGCTTTCCGGCTTCTGGGTTATCACGAAGACGAATTTATCGGCAGCAACTACCGCGAATTTTACCAAAAACCCCGGGCGGCTTTAGCCGCTTTCAGTCATGTCTACCGGACAGGAAAACCCAACAAGGCTTTTATGGCGGAGATGATTAAAAAAGACGGCACATCCTTTTACGGTGAGCTTTCCATTATCCCTGTGCGTGATGCGGCGGGAAAAATCTGCGGTTTCCGAGGGGTCGGCAGAGATGTGACCAGGCGAAAGCTGGCGGAGGAACAGCTCAAATATTTAAGCCTTCATGATCAGCTCACAGGCCTTTACAACCGCACTTATTTTGAAGGGGAACTGCGACGTTTGAACAACAGCCGGGAGTACCCCATTACCATCATCAGCCTTGATTTAAACGGTTTAAAGCTGATTAACGACAGTATGGGCCATGCGGAGGGAGACAGGCTCCTGGTCAACTGTGCGCGCCTTTTGCGGGAACCCTTGCGCCGTTCCGATATTCTTGCCAGGATTGGCGGCGACGAGTTTGTTATTTTGCTGCCCCGGACAGACATTGAGGCGGGAGCCGAAATCGCCGTGCGGATTGAAACGGCCGTAGAAAAATACAACGCCAGGCAGCCGAGGCTCCCCCTGGGAGTAGCCCTGGGAGCGGCCACAAGGGATACTCCCTCTAAACAGGGATTGGAAGAAACCTTTAAAAAAGCCGACGATGTTATGTACGCCCGGAAAGTTTCCACAAAGGACAAGGTGCCGCAACGGGTACTGGCGTCTTTAAGGACTGCCCTGCGGGAGCGGGATTGGCCTGCGGGGGAACACCGGGAAAAAGCGCAATCCCTCTGCCGGCGCCTGGGCAGAAAGGCAGGTCTTGCTTCCCGGCAGCTGGAAAATTTGGAGTTGCTTTTCCACATGCATGATTTAGGCAATGTTTTAGTTCCCGACCTTATCCTTTTTAAAGAAGGCCCCCTGACGGACAGGGAGTGGGAAATAATCCGCCGGCATCCTGAAAAAGGATACCGCATTGCCCTTTCTTTCGCACCCTTGCATGGCATTGCCCCCTTGATTCTCAAGCACCAGGAAAGATGGGACGGCCGGGGTTATCCGGAGGGCTTGTCGGGGGAGAAAATACCCCTTGAATGCAGGGTGTTCGCTGTTGTTGACACCTTTGCGGTTATGACCGGCAGACGCCCTTCCACCAGGAGGCAGTTAAGCAGGGAAGCGGCCCTGAAGGAGATCAGGACGGGGGCAGGATCCCAGTTTGACCCGCGGCTGGTGGAAAAGTTTACTGAAATAATAGACTTTGACCTGCAGGAAGGACTGCTTTAAGCTCGGGAGGTTTCGGGATTGGAAACATATATAGCAAGACAGCCTGTTTTCGACCGGCGCCAGCAGGTTTATGCTTACGAACTCCTTTACCGCGCCGGTGAAAACAGGTTTTATTCCAGCCTTGGCGGGGATCAGGCCGTTTCGGAAGTGATTACTGGCAGCTTCCTGCTGATTGGGCTGGAAAACTTAACGGGGGGTAAAAAGGCTTTAATAAATTTTACGGGCAATATGCTGGCCAAGAATGTGGCTGCTCTTCTTCCCCGGGAATCTGTAATCGTAAAAGTGCTGGAAGAATCAGAGGGGCGGGATTTGCAGGCTGCTTGCCGGAAGTTGAAGGACGAAGGCTACCTTTTAGTTGTGGATTATGCCGGCAGCGACGGGAAGGTATCTCCTCTCAGCGAACTGGCGGATATAATGCGGGTAGATTTTTTAACGGCCGGACGGAAAGAACGAGAGGCCGTCAGGTTAACGGCGGCAACCAATCATAAAGTCAAGTTTCTGGCAGATAAGCTGGAAACCAGAGAGGACTTTGAACAGGCGCTCAAGCTGGGTTATTCTTATTTCCAAGGTTATTTTTTTAGTAAGCCCATAACGGTTGCGGGCAAAGATATTCCCAGCTATAAACTTACATATTTCCGCATTCTCCAGGAGATCAACAAGCCGGATATGGATTTCGGCCGGATTGAAAAGTTGATTAAAAGAGATGTGGCTTTATCCTACAAGCTTTTAAAATTTATCAATTCTCTTTCCTTTGGCTTTATCAGTGAAATCCGTTCCATTAAGCAGGCTCTGGCTATCTTGGGGCAGAAAGGCATAACCAGGTGGGCAACGCTTCTGGCTTTAAAGAGTATGGGCGCCAATAAGCCGGATGAACTTTTAGTTCTCGCGGTTTGCCGGGGAAAGTTCTGCGAACTGGCCGCCCCCTATGTCGGGCTGAAGGACAGGAGTTCCGACCTGTTTTTACTAGGTATGTTCTCCCTGATTGACGCCTTTCTCGACCGTCCCATGGCTGTTGTGATGAAGGAACTGCCTATAGCCGACGATATCAAAGGAGCCTTGCTGGGTGAGGAGGGCCGCTTGCGGGATGTTTACGAGCTGATTGTCACCTATGAAAAGGGGGACTGGCGTAATTTCACCAGGCTGGCTTCGAAGTTAAACCTGGAGGAGAAGAAAGCAGCCGCATTTTATTTAAGCTCCCTGGAACTGGCCAACCGGATTTTTACCCGTAAGGGGTGGGAGCAGGAAGAAACGGACTGGACTTAAGGCCTCAAAGCATAGAAATAAATTTTTAAAAAAACGCAGCTATTTATTGCCAAGACCATGGCAAATGTGGTACAATATGGCTGAGTCAAAATTTGTTAGCTAAAACCTTAAAGATAAAGGCAAACCTGTCAAAAGGCAGGGACGCAAAGCTATGGGTCTAAGGCTCCGGGAGGAGCTATGATCGCCAGGCCGCCGAAGCAAGGTTTATTTTTGTGTAACCTTTACTTCCCCGGCCGGGGAAGTTTTTTTATCCATTTAAATGAGAGGAGGAGTAGAGATGATGTTTTCCAAGCAAGCCCAGGCGGTAAATAACAACAAGGAAACGTCCGTCGCGGCCCCTGTGGCTAAAAACAGCCAGGCGAACAAAAAAAAGGAATTAGAAGAAATTGCTGTGGAAACTCTGCGGATGGTTATAGATGCGGTGGATGATTCTATTAACCTGGAGAGCCTGGACACTTTCCAAAAGCGGCAGTTCACGGAACAAATATACGATACCCTGGTTTCGCTTCTGGAAACAAGCAACCGCCACCTTTCCCATGCCGATAAGCAAAAGGTCATTCAGTATGTAACAGACGAGATGTTCGGTTACGGGCCGATAAACAATCTGATTCTGGATCCTTCCGTTACAGAAATTATGGTCAACGCCTTTGATAATGTTTACATTGAAAGGGACGGACGCCTGACAAAAACAGATACATCTTTCAGGGACAACAACCATATACTGCACATCATTAATAAGATTATTAATCCCCTGGGCAGGAGGGTGGACGAAAGTTCCCCTGCTGTCGATGCCCGTCTTCCCGACGGTTCCCGGGTCAATGCCATTATTCCGCCCTTGGCCCTTAAAGGCCCATCTATTACCATCAGAAAATTTTCCGCCGAACCTTTTACCGTTGACGAATTAATCGGCTTTGGCACCTTGTCAAAGGAAATGGCCGACTTTATCCGCTCATGCGTCAAGGCGCGGCTGAATGTTATCGTCTGCGGCGGTACCGGCAGCGGGAAAACAACCACTTTAAATGCGTTATCCAGTTTTATCCCCGACTGCGAACGGATAGTAACCATTGAGGACACAGCGGAACTCCAGTTAAGCCAGGATCATGTCGTTACCCTGGAAAGCCGCCCCGCCAACCTCGAAGGGAGAGGGGAATTTACCATCCGGGAACTGGTTAGAAATTCGCTCCGGATGCGCCCTGACCGGATTGTAGTAGGAGAAGTGAGGGGCGGTGAAGCTCTGGATATGCTTCAGGCTATGAACACAGGCCATGACGGTTCCATCTCAACCCTGCACGCCAACAGTCCCAGAGACGCTATGGCCAGGCTGGAAACAATGGTGTTGATGGCCGGTATGGAGCTTCCTTTAAGGGCTATCCGGGAACAGATTGCTTCAGCGGTCAACCTGGTTGTGCACCAAGCCCGGCTTTCCGATGGAACCCGTAAAATCCTGCGTATAGCGGAAGTGATAGGCATAGAAGGGGACGCCATCAAGCTGCAGGATGTTTTTGCCTTCAAACAAGTTTCCCTGGACGGACAGGGAAAAGTCAGGGGAGAACATGTTATTGTAGGCAAGAAGCCTTATTATGCAGCTAAACTGGCGGCTTGCGGGGAAGAGGATATCATGGCGCTGTTTCCCGGGGAAGATTTACCTGGAGAGCCTCAAAAGGCGGCGGAAGAACGACTGGAAAGCACGTCGCAGCTTACGGAAAAGCCGGCAGCGGCGGAACAGGCCGAAGGGTTTGCTGCGGCCTTGGCGGCAACGGCATTATCAGGAGCTGAAGAGAATATGAAAGCAGAAAGAGCCGAGGAGTTAAGTAAAGGTCTCGCCGGCTTAAAGGACAGTTTTGGTGCTACCCTTGGCTTTAAGGAAGATGCTGCTGAAAGAGATGAAGATTCCGGCGCAGCAGCTGAATTAAGAGAAGAAGACGGCCTAACTTCAGCAGCCATAAAGGAAGATGGCGGTACAACTCCGGCAACGACAGCGGCAGGGGCCGGTTACGATGCGCCAGACTTGAAGGAACTGCCCGGCAACGAACTGATTTCGGATAACAGTCTGCCCTTGACAATCAATGTGTCCGGCCCGGAAAGAGGAGAAATCGGGCAGGAAATTACCTTATCCGTCGTTATCGGTAACGCCAGCATGAGCAGAAGCGTTAAAGCCATAAAGATCAGCGACAGCAGGGAGGAGGAAAGCAGATCCATAAACGTGCTGCCTCCGGGCGAGTCTTTAAGCATTGATTATGTTTATAAGCTAAAGGCTAAGGACAGTCCTTCCTTCCAGGTTGTTTTTTCCCTTTCCGCCGACGGGCTGGAGGAAGAAACAATGGCCCTGGCGGCCGGATTTTGCCTGGATGTCCTCGCTCCTGAAATCAGCATAGCCGCCATGGGCCCGGATAAGGCAGAGGTCGGGGAAACTATTACTTACCAGATTCGGGTGGAAAATACCGGCGTGGTTGATTTAAAAAATGTCAGGCTCACTGATATCGGTGAGGATTGGGTGCAAGAAATAGACTACCTGCCTGCCGGCAAGTATCAGGAATACCAGGCTAATTATACCGTTACCCCGGAGGACTATCCGCTGCTGGAAAGCGCCGTGATGGTTTATGCGTTAAACCGGTTTGGCGAAAAGGTCAATGCGGAAGCGGTTCACAATCTGGAGGTGAGGGAAAGCAGCAGGACTGACCTTCAGGGTAACCTTGAAGGCGCTGCAGCGGTGGACGGCCCTGATTCTGTTTGGTACATCGAGCCCGAGTCCAGCGAGCCGGTAAATTTACCGCCGGCAGCTCATGTTGAAGAAACGTACAAAGAGGAGATTCTGCGGGAAGCTAATCAGGCTGCTGCCCCGGACGAAAGCGAAGATACGGCCGTTGGTGCTTTGCCTAACGGAAATGTCGGGGAGTTTAAGGATGATTGCTCAAAAGCGGGCAGTATGTTGGCTGCCGCCGTTCCCGCGGGGCTGCGGGGCGTTCCCCTGGCCTTAACAAGAAAAGCAGCCTTGTACGGCCTATTTGCCTCCGGAGACCGGGTTGACATAATAAGTATTCCTGCCGGCGGCGGGCACTTAAATGCCGATACGGTTGTGGAAAATGTCCTGGTTTTAGAAGTTGCGGGCAGCGGGATCAGGTGGAAAGAAAATGCCGCTGATTTTATCCTTGTCACAGTGGGGGTTACGGCAAAACAAGCTGAAAGGCTGGCCTATGCAAGCTTCAAGGGAGAATTATTTCTTTCCCTTCGTTCAAAGGAAGATTTACCTGTTTGCCTTTAGTCTGACAGAAAAGGCAAGGATTGAAAAAAACTCTTTTTTTAATCTTACCTTTTTGGTATAATAATGACGAGTTCATAAGATAACAAGCTGTACCGCGGAAGACGAAGGGAAGGTATGGAAATTGAGATGCTTTGTTTTTTTCGCAATCGCAGCCGCATTTTTATTAGCCTCCTGGTTGATCCGAATCTTAATGTTCCGCAGCTATAGCCGCAGATCGCAAGGCATGGAAAGACAATAACAGGCTTCTTTTTCAGGATAATTCCCTTTTTTAAACAGCAATGAGATATATCCTTAAGGCTGTATCATGACGGTAAGGGCTGAAGCAGCCCCTTTAATATGGTTAAAATATATAGCCGCTGTTTTGTAATGTTATTTCTGGACGACCATTTTGAGGTCGTCTTCTTTGGTAGAGACCCATCTTTAGCTAATAGATAAGGAAATTTAACGGTAACGGAAGTATCAATCGCGCTTAACGGGATAACTGCTGCTGTAAAGAATAAATGAGGAGGTTGGTCAGGTTGAAACGGTGTTTAGTTATTTTCTTGGTCTTTTGCTTGTTGTTTGCTGCCGTGGGTTGTTCGGGCGGAGGCGGCAATACGGAGGAAAACGGAAACGGCTCTCAAAACGGCGATACGGAAGAACCCGGCGGGGAAACGCCTGCGGAAGAGGCATTAAGTGAGTTTTATCAGATAAAGGAAGTAAAGGATATTGTCTTGAACTTCAAGGAACTGGAATATAGCTTTTCTGATGCAAGTTATGAATTGATTATCAACTATAAATTAATCGGACAGGAAACGCTTAACGGTATGCAGACGGACCATGTTTCCGTATCCTTATCGCAGAACAATGAAGAAACGCTTGTTGAAATGTGGCTGGACGCGGAGGGCGCTTCCCTGAAAACGCTGATGAACGGCGCGGACATGGGACAGATGGGTGATATGGCCGGTATGATCCTTATGGTAGTGGTAGTTCCCTTTACCCTTTATGCCGAAAGCTGGCAAGAAGTATTTGCGACAGAGGGAGGTTTTGAACAGTACGGATGGACGGTAACAGAAAGATCAAAGAAAAGTAAAGATTTCGGCGCCGGTAATGTTACTGTACATGAGTATTTCTTCATGGTTAAGCATCCCACCGACGGCAGCCAATTTGAATACGCAATTGAAGTAGCTGAAATAAAAGGCAACAGCATGTTTGTCGGCTGGGACGTGGAAATGGGCGCAGGGGTTGAAACCTCTTACAAGGTTAACCGGATAATCCCGAGGTAACGCAGTAAGAAGACAGAGGAATATTCCCTACTGAGGCTAAAGGAGGGATGAGTTTGCTTAAATCCAGGAAATTTATTTGTTATGCCCTAATTTTGCTGCTTTGTTGTGTGGTCATTGGCTGCCGCCAGGGTATCGATACAGAAAGGGATACAGGCGGCACAACCGGGGAAGAAGAACCCGGGGATAACTCTGGTGCCGGCAGCGGAGAAGTTAACGATGAAGACGAGGAAGCGGAGGCAGCGCCGGAGCAGGCTATCAGGCTGAAGGCAACGGCGGATCAGCTGGCATTAAGAAAAACCCCCGGCACTAAAGATAAACCCGCCGACGATGTGTTGGTGCGTCTTAATCAAGGTGACGAGCTTTTTCTTCTTAACAGCCATGACAACGAGTCGGAAAAAGACGGTTTCATTTGGTGGGAAGTAAAAGCAGGGGCCCAGGCCGGTTGGGTAGCCGCGAAATACCTGGTAATGGTGGATTTTGCTGACGGCGGTTTGATTGAGGGCCATATAACATACCCCGCCGGTAATATTCCCGAGGATTTCACCGTTGCGGCGGAGCATAGGGTCACAGGACAGTCATATATTACCCAAGAAAAAATCTCTGACGCCAAATATCATTTTGGAGTGGGATTTAAGCTAAATGTCCCTCCGGGCAGTTACTTTGTCTATGCAAGTTGTTCCGATGTACCGGATTACAGGGCTTATTATGATGAATATACCGCCAATATGTTTGAAATTGATTCTTATGACAGCACGGCTGCTTACGCCCCCATCCCAGTGACGGTAACGCCGGGTGTGCATATAGATGATGTCCTTGTCGGTAACTGGTGGAAGCAGCAGTAAAGAAAAAAGAAAGCCAAAAATTAAAGCAGGCCTTGATGGAGGCCTGCTTTCGGTTTTCTTAATTAAAGCTTTTAACCGAGTTTAGGTATTTTACGCCAGTGGTATAAGTAAACGGGGAATGCCGCCAGGATTTGGAAAAGGCCGTTCAGTAACAATGTCAGGGGTTCATAGAGGGATTGCCGCCGCTGCTGCTCCTTGTAAAAGGACTTCTCCTTGGCCGTTTCGGCTTCAATCACATCCCTGGGCAGGGTAGTATTTTCATTATTATAAATTTCTCCCGTCTCAGTCGGGGATTTTTCGTAGCTGTAGTTATAAGCGGGCTTATCATCGGGGATAGGGACAAGAATTTGGATACCCGCCCTGATAATG
>CAZYHL010000004.1:18393-24871 GCA_964646795.1 uncultured Syntrophomonadaceae bacterium | reverse complement strand
TACTGAACCCACGCCCTTCGGCCTGCATGATTTGGAACTGGCCGTTGAATTGATTGAACTGATGGGGATTCCTTGCGGTGTTGTCATCAATAAAGCTTCCGATACAGACAAAAGCGTACAGTCATATTGCGCTAAAAGAGGTATTGAGGTGCTGCTGGAGATACCTTTTTCCCGGAGTATTGCCCGGGCTTACTCTCAGGGAGTCCTGCCGACAGAGAATGATTCCATCTGGAAACTAAAATTCCGGGAATTATTCAGGAAAGTGGAAGGGAGCGTTGGGAAATGAAGCAGGTTGTCTTTGTTAGCGGCAAGGGAGGAACAGGCAAGAGCACCCTTGTAGCCTGCCTGAGTATCCTTGTAGATTCTAAAATGCTGGCGGATTGTGATGTGGATGCTCCGAACCTGCATATTTTAATTAAAGGAAAAACCTTGCTTAAGAAGGATTATTACGGAGGAAAAAAGGCTGTTATAAATGCCTCCGCCTGCAATAAATGCGGTTTATGCCTGGATACGTGCCGGTTTGATGCTATAAACGAAAACATGGAGATAATAACCATGAAGTGCGAGGGCTGCGGCGCTTGTGTTCTGACATGTCCCTGCAATGCTATTGAGTTGAAAGATGTGAAGACCGGACAAACTTATGTTGTTGAAACAAAGAGAGGTAATTTTCCCCACGCGCTGCTTGATATGGGGGCTGAAGGTTCCGGAAAACTGGTTACAGAGGTAAGGAAAAACGTACCTAAATATCACAAAAACGAGGAATGGCTGCTGATAGACGGAGCCCCAGGCATTGGCTGTGTTGTGATTGCGTCCATTACGGGTACCGACGCCGTCGTGGCGGTTTCCGAACCGACGCTATCAGGGTTGAAGGATCTGGAAAGAGTACTTGGTGTTGCGAGGCATTTTCATATTCCCGCCTTTGTTTGCATTAATAAATATGATTTAAACCTGGAAATAGCAGAACGGATTGAAGCTTATTGCCGGGAGCAGGGATTTAAGGTGATAGGGAAAATACCTTTTGATCCGTCAATCATCAAAGCACTGCAGGATTTTAAAACGCCAGTTGAGGCGGGGAACGAAGCGGTAACCAAGGAGATCTTAAGCATCTGGAATGAGCTGGTTAAGGAAATAAATACAGGGAAGGGAGGTGAGAAATTATGCCAGGAGGAGACGGAAGCGGCCCGCTAGGTTTTGGCCCCATGACCGGCAGGGGTGCAGGTTACTGCGCCGGTTTCAACGGATCGGGTTATGCTATGGGCAGGGGGTACGGTTTTGGATTTAGGCGGTTTAACCGTTCTGGCTTCCCGTGCCGGTTTAGTTTTTACAGTCCAGCCTATGCCCCGGAGGCTTATCCTGCCGCTGTGGCTTATCCTGCCGCTGATGAAGAAGAAAGCTTGAAAGCCGAGGCCAATTATCTGGAAAGCCAATTAAAGCAAATAAAAAAGCGGTTGGAAGCGCTGAGGGAAGAGACCTAATAAAGCGGGAAAGAGATAGTTGAAAAGGCAGAATAACGCTTCTGCCTTTTTTATGTTTTAAATTGGCTAGGGCAGAAATCCAGATTATAATTAAAAAGGTCTATTGCTGCCGCCGGAAAAATGATAGAATATAGATGCAGGATTGCTTGAAAGGAGAATGAGCTTAATGGTCAGGCCAACAAAATGGAGGAAGGTCGAATTTATTCCGGAAAAGCAGGTATTTTGCCCCGCGCAGACAAGTTCCGGTAAGCCGGGAGAAAACGTGCTGAGAATAGAAGAACTGGAGGCTATTCGGCTGAAGGATTTGGAAGGCCTTGAGCAGGAGGAATGCGCCGCACGAATGGAAGTATCGCGCCCCACTTTTCAACGCATTCTTAGTAATGCCAGGTTAAAGGTTGCCGACAGTCTGACTAATGCTAAGGCGATAAGAATCGAAGGGGGTAACTATACCCGTAATATCTGCCCCGTCAGATGCCTGGATTGCGGCAGGCAGTGGGAAGAAAGCTATGAGAACTTCGAGCAAGTACTGCAAGGCGATTATAAATGCCCTGAATGTGGTTCCATAAGAATAGTTTGTGACCGCAGGGAGAAGAAAAAGTTCTGCAGGGGGAACTGCCATCGGCATGGCCGTCAAGAAACCTGATACCATGTATACAGATGCCTGCATAAGTGTTATATTTTTATAAGAATGAAGAAATATCCCCCAGGAGCTTTTTTTATTTTGAGAGAAAATTGCTTTATAAGGAAGTGTTTTTATGGCTTCTGAATATACGGCTGCCGTCATAGACCATTTTATTAATCCGCGAAATGTCGGGAAATTAACTGATCCGGACGGTGAGGGAACCTGCGGTGATCCGTCATGCGGCGATTATTTATCAATTTATATTAAGGTGAAGGACGAAATAATCGAGGATATCAGCTTTTTGGTTTACGGCTGTGCCGGGGCAATCGCCACCAGCAGCGTGACAACGGTCTTGGCGAAAGGGAAAACCCTCGAAGAAGCAAAACAATTACAGAGGCTGATGTAATTGAGGCTTTAGGAGGCCTGCCGGAAGTTAAGCTTCACTGCTCCCTGCTCGGTATTGAAGCTTTAAGAAAGTCTATCAAGGATTACTATCGCAAAAAAGCTTTGGGCAAAAATCAATAATTTAGCTGGGTAAAAAGCATTACCCAGCCGTTAATGGTCACAGGTATTGTGGCCTGTTTCCAGGCTGTTGCTGAGGAAACTGTTTACCACTTCTGAAGGGTTTTGGGCCGGCGCCCCTGTTACGACTTTAACGCCTGCAGATTCAAAAAGGCTCTGAGCCCGCATACCCATACCGGTAGTGATAATCAGGCCTGCTCCCTGTTCTTTGACCCAGGGAGGCAAGATGCCAGGTTCATGAGGCGGCGGAACCAAATATTTGACGCCAGTAATCTTTTTTTCCTGAGGGTCTACTTCGTAAAAAGCAAAACGTTCACAATGACCAAAGTGGAGGCTAAGTTGATCGCCGGTTAACGGCAAGGCAATTATCATTTCATTATCTCTCCTCTGCATCGTATTTGAGCCGTTAAAAGGGAAAGCTTGGTCTAAACCGGCTCGGAAAAGTAATTGACTTATGCCCATAATTAATATATCATAATAGCGGTTATCTGTCCATTTAATTTTGCCGCTGGTTATCCTGGCGAAATATTATAGAAGCGAAAAACAGGCCCGCGATATGCTTAACTAAGTATAACGGCAGCTTAATTAGGCACGGAAGGGGGAGAATCAGTGAAGCGACATCTTTTTTTGCAGGGGAAGTCAGGCTTAGGGAAATCGAGTCTGCTCAGGAAAGCCCTTATTCCTCACCTTAAAGATGTCGGAGGTTTTTTTGTCAGTCGGATCATAATTGAAGAAAAGACCTGTGGGTTTTCCTTGAACCCGGTAGAGGGCTCTGGGGACTATTGCCTCAACAAACGGGTTGCTGAGCTGGCGGAGGTTTCCAACCTTTTCCTCTACAGCGACGAGACGGGAGTCTGGCATAGCTGCCTGGATGTATTCGCCGGAGCTGCGGCAGCCTCCTTAGTTCAAACCCGGGAGAAAAAGTTGCTTTTACTTGATGAAATCGGCGGTGTAGATTTAGGTTGTCGAGAATTTGTCGCTCTTGTCAGAGAAATCCTTAAAGGGCCGCTTCCTGTCCTCGGGGTTATAAAAAGTCCCGGGAATTACAGGCTTATGGTAGACAAGCTTAATAAAAACCGGGGTAATATCCAGAGAAACGCCTTACCTTTTACGTTCTTCTCGTTGCCGTTAGTGGAGGTAGTGGAGGTAGACCATGGCAATTTGGAGGGGGTTGAGGAAATGGTAAATAATTTTACCGGGAGGGTTTTCAAGAATGACGCGGTCTGAAGCCTGGACTGCCCGCCAGCTGCAAGCCTACTATCAGGGGCTTAAATGCAGCGATTATCCTCAAATATTCTGGGATAAAATCAAGCTGAAGGCTGGCCCTGCCGCTACCTTAACGGATATTGGCTGCGGCCCGGGAGCTTTCGCCTTGAAAGCGCTGGACGAAGGTTTCTTTGTGCAGGCTGTAGATTGTAATCGGCAACATTTACTGGCGCTGGAACGGAAGGCGGACAGGGGAAAAAAGGGAAAATTGAAACTAATTGCTGCTGATTGGCTTGAAGCGAGAATCATGAGCAGTGAAATTACCGTCTGCGCCTACAGCCTGGGGAGTAATATCGGCAGCCCAGCAGGGATTAAAAAAACCCTCGCAGTTACGACTAAGAAAGCTTTTTTCATCACCCCCTGGGATAAAAGACAGTATGAATTCTTAAGCGAAGGATTGTACCGGGAAAATGGAGTTATGCCAAGGACCTATGAGAAAAGCGGGGCGGATTTGCTGGCGGTTTTTGCGTCCCTGAAAGAAGAGGTCGAGGTAGAAATTGTTGATTTTGATTTTGGCGTCCCGTTTAAGGCAGCGGGGGACGAAAGAAGAGAAACAGCTTTTTTCCTTTGTGAAAAGCTGGGATTTACCTCTCTTGACTTAATGCTGAAACATATTGATGTTAATGCTTCAACCCGGGCGGGTTTACCGTGGCTTCCGAACCCAAAGCGGGCAGCTTTAATTACATGGACAAGGAGTGATGGTAATTGATAAGTAAGTTTCTGGCAAAATTCAGTATTCTTGATTTAGTCATTGTTGCTCTTTTTTCCGCCTGCGGCGTGGCGGGCAAGCCTTTTGTGCGTATATTATCCCAAATGATGGTTGGCACCCTTGTTCCCGCCGGCACCGTCGGAGGCGTATTTTACATGCTTTGGATTGTTTTAGCCTGCAGTGTTGTAGGTAAGAGAGGGACTGCCGTCCAGGTCGGAATCGTCCAGTCCGTCTTGGTGGTCTTTTTCGATATGCTGGGCAACCGGGGCCTGGCAAACATCCTGGTTTATGTGCTTCCGGGTATAGCTTTGGAGGCTGTTATGCTTCTTGCTCCCCGTTATATTTACGGCTGGTTTACCGCCTTCCTTGCCGGAATGACGGCGAATACGGCGGGAGCCCTGATAGTGGGTTTCCTGTTTTTGCGGCTTCCCTCTTTGCCTCTCATGGTGTCCCTGGCAGTGGCGGCTGTTTCCGGAGGCATAGGGGGAGTGATAGGCTACAGGCTTTCCCTTACCCTTAAAGCCATCAAAAAACTAAAGAGAGCCAAATAGCGTATGCATAAAGCTGAGATATCACCGGAAGCCGCCGTTAACGTCATGAATGTGAGCTTTGCTTATGAGCCTCGCGAAGGAAAAGTATTAAAGGAATTAAACTTCTCTCTTTTTCAGGGGGAAACGCTGGGGATCGCCGGCTTGAATGGCAGCGGTAAGACAACTCTCTGCCGCTGTCTGTGCGGCATTATCCCCCACCACCTGCCGGGGGTCTTTGAAGGACGGATTGTCCTTTTGGGCCGGGACACCCTGGCTTGGGATTTTGCGGAAATCGGCCTTATGGCAGGTTTGGTATTTCAGGATCCGAATCTCCAGGTTATCATGCCGACGGTGGAAGATGATATTGCCTTCTGCCTGGAAAACCTGCAAGTGCCCCGCCGGGAGATGAAGCGGCGGGTAGAAGCGGCAATGGAAACGGTTGGGATAACGGGGCTCAGGGCCGAAAACCCGAACCGGCTGTCAGGAGGCGAAAAACAACTGACGGCTATCGCTTCTGTTTTAGCGGCGGACCCGCCCCTCATTATTTTTGATGAACCCTTATCCATGTTGGATGAAGAAGCAAGAGAGAAAATTGTGGCGGTAATGGAGAACCTTAAAAACAGGGGTAAAACCCTTGTGGTGGTCGATCATACTTTTACCTCCGCAAAGATATGGGATAAAATGTTTATGCTGGAAAAGGGGAGTTTAGCCCCATTAAGCAGGGATGATTACCCGGAATTGCCGGGATTCTCTTAAAGACAATTATCTAACGGTGATGCATATGAGTTTTATATCACTTGAATCAGTCAGTTATACTTATCCGGGAAGAAGTCGGGCGGCTGTCCTGCATGTATCCCTGTCCTTTAACAAAGATGAAAAAGCTGTAATAACAGGGTTAAACGGCAGCGGCAAATCGACTTTGGCCAAGCTGATGCTTGGTCTCTTAAAGCCTCAAGGGGGGCAGGTACACCTGGACGGAAAGCCCGTGGGAAAGTATTCCCTCGCGGAAGTAGGTTCGAAAATCGGTTATTTAGGGCAATACCCCGCCCGGATGCTTTTTACACTAAACCCTTATGATGAAATAGCCTGGGGTTTACGCTTAAGAAAAATAAACCGGGATGAGATCAATGCTCTTTGCCACGAATATTTAAATCTATTTGGTTTGTGGGACTTAAAAGACAGGCATAATTTTACTTTAAGCGATGGGCAGCAGCAATTGGTAGCCCTTTCGGCTATTTTAGCCCTCAAACCGTCTATGCTCTTGCTGGATGAACCAACCAAAAGTATAGACGCGTTAAGAAAAAGAAAGTTGGTCAGCATCCTGAACCGGCTATCCGACCAGGGTACCGGCCTC
>CAZYHL010000004.1:0-18383 GCA_964646795.1 uncultured Syntrophomonadaceae bacterium | reverse complement strand
TGGTAACAGCCCTTAGGGGAAGGGAAATCCGGATGTCAAAGGGGGAAGTGGTCAAGGATGAACCTTGATGTGAGGACAAAGCTGCTGATTGCGGCAGTATTCACCGCTGCAGCGCTGTATTACCAAAACCCTTTCGTGCTGGGAACGCTGCTCTTATTAAATCTGGCAACCTTGAAAATTTTTAAAGTCTCCCTCAAGGATTGCGGCAGTATCGGCCGCTTCTATGGCTACTATCTTATTTTTGTTTTCCTGTATAGTTTTTTCGTGAAGAAAGGGACGGTTATCTTAGCCTTGGGGGGGATTACCCTTTTAACGACGGGGGGGCTTTTATACGGGGCGGTGTTGTTGTTAAGGTTTTCCTTGCTCACTGCGGCAGCTTTATTTTTATTCAGCTGCCCGGCGGCGGAAATATCCCTTGCCCTGGTTAAAATGCGGCTTCCTTATGAGCTTGTCTTTATGGTTTTACTGGGAATTCGTTTTGTTCCGCTTTTAGGGAGTGAGCTAAATTCTACACTGAATATGGCCAGGCTGAGAGGCTTAAACATCAAGACGGCAGCAAAAATCGAATCGGTAAAGTTAATTTCGAGCCTGTTATTTCCATTGGTTTATGGTACCATAGAAAAAGCGGAAAATATTGAAGTCCTTTTAATGCTCAGGGGTTTTCGCCTTCGACCTCAAAGAACGTATTACCGGAATATAGTGCTCTCAAAACAGGATTACCTGACCGGATTCGTCTTTTTGTTGGCGGCTGTTCTCTTCGTCCTGGCCGTCAATTATTTTTTCCCGACCGGATGTTAAGGCTTCCTTTGCCGTTCTTACCCGCTTAAGGGTTAATGCCTCTCGGCAGCATTCTTTTAAGTGTACCGCCGTTACATTTTTTTTAAATAGGCTTTTAAAATATCTTTTCTAACGAAAGCAATAATTACAGTTGTTGTTTTGCATGTTTTACAAAGGTTAATGTTTGGTTTCCCGACACAAGCCGGGCAGCCCGTAGTTCGACAGTTTGTGCAAAAAACCGTCGTATCCGTTTCTTTGCCGCAGTTTTTACAGGGTTTGGCTTCGCCAGGACTCATTTTTAAACCTCCAAAACGTTATATCCACTGAGCCTTTGCTCCGAAAAAGCGGTAATTTTTGCCGGCTTTTAAACCTATTTGCTTTTTACCTCTAATAGCAGCATATGCCATTTCAAGCAATACTTTGCTGGTTTAGGATCATTTTATCACAGGGATAGTTTTTAAAACCACTCCACTTTAGTAGTAAAAAAATACATCCTATGGTGTTATTTCATTTTTTTATAATTGACTATATAATTTTAAAGACAGATAGAATCTGTTTTTGAGCATTAGCGGGGTATAATGCGGCTACGGATTATGGGTTACATTGTTTTAACGGAGAGCACTGAAAAATTGGTTAGAAGGTGGAATAAAGTGCTGACCAATAGTAAAAAGTTAACATTACGTGTTAGGTTAATCAGGAACGGCATTACTTGTGATGCTATTATGACAGGTTTTGACGATGACAAATGTCTGGTGGTTTTAGCGGGAAAAAGAAATTTTAGGGTGAAGCCCGGTGATGATATGGAAGTGGAATTGCCTTCGGGAGCAGCGGGCACAGAGACTTATAGAGCAACAGTAGCCAAGGTGGAGGGAGCTCACGGAGAAAAGTGCATGTTAAAAGGGCTGTCTTCCTTGGCGTATAAAGAACAGCGACAGGCTCAACGGTTTCCTGTTCAAATAGCAGCAGAGTATTGCCTTTTTGAGAGTGCGGATACGGGAGAAAACATTGATGAAGGTATGGTTCTTAACCTTTCAAAATTAGGCCTTCTTTTCCAAACGGGAAAATCCCTTGAAGTGGGAATGGTAATTATCATGATGTTTGAAATCAATTGGGATGATATTGAAATACCGGTAGGCGTGGTGGGAACAGTACTTAGAAGGCAAGTTCACGTTACCGATAACTGTGGCGTGCCGACATTTTCCTACGGGATTAAATTTAATACGCCGCGGATGGCGGGATAATAATACTTCCAGGTTGATAAAAGTGGGGCTGAAGCATTTCTGACCCTTTAACAGCAAAAGCGTTTAACTCCAGATGATACCAGGTTAACACTTAGGATACAGCTAAGGCAGCAGTTTCCCACCCTCTAAAAGCGGATTAAGAATGGGAAACTCTTTGTTTTTTTAGGCATATTATTTGTTACTGTGTGTTTATGGCTCGTTGGCGCCGGAATCCGGGCTGTTTTGCCGTTAGGAGGAACGAAATGGTTTTAGAGGTTTTAGAAACAAAAAAAATGCTTTCATTAGAGATCCGTACTTTCGGCAAGTTTTTGGTTAGTTACAGCGGGAGTGTCCTTTCCGAGGAAGCCGGCCGGTCTTACAGGATGTGGGATTTGTTTAAATATTTGATTACTTACAGAGACAGGGGGATATTACCTGAAACAGCCGCCGAAGCATTATGGCCGGAGCAGGAATACTCCGAACCCAAAAGCGCTTTCAGGACATCGATATACAGGCTCAGACAGATATTGGCAAGCAAAACGGCATCCAAAAACAGAGAGGAATATATATCTTTTTCGCAAGGATGTTATCTCTGGAATCCAAATACAAACTATTGGCTTGACGCCCAGGAATTTGAAGTTGCCTGTAACAGAGGGCAGTTGCTGGCAGAGACCGCTCCGGAAGCTGCTGTGGAGTCGCTTAAATATGCTGTTTCCTTATACAAAGGTGAATACCTGCCGGAATGCATGTACCATGAATGGGTAATTCCCATCCGGAATTATTACCATCGTCTCTTCCTCGAGAATGCTCTTTTGCTTTGCCGTTTGTTGAAAAAAACAGGCAATAATGCGGAACTGTTCAAGATATGTGAAACAGTGTTTCTAATTGAACCCCTGGAAGAAGATTTTCATCTTTATTATCTCGATGCCTGCCTGGCCTGTGGTAAGGCGAAAGAAGCTTGTGCGCATTATACCGATGTGACGGAGCGAATGTACCGTGAACTTGGCGTGAAACCGTCGGCAGCCATGCGCAGCCTTCATAAACGCATCAGAATAGATATGGAGGCCGACAATATCAACGCGGATCTCTACTCAATTCAATCCGGTCCGGGCAAAAAAGAAGGGAGCGGCGCTTTCCTTTGCGATGCCCAGGTCTTTTTAAGCCTTTATGAGATTGAGAAGAGAAGGGCGGAGCGTACTAGAGTCCCTCTTTATTTAGGTAAGTTTACGCTGACTGCCAATCAGGGAGCCTGGCAGCAAAATTCGCTGAAAAAAGGTATGAGTGTCTTGGGTGCAATTCTATTGAGCAATCTGCGTAAAGGCGATGTGGTAACATTGTGGAAGGATAACCAGTACCTAGTCTTTATGCCGGCCTTGGCTCGGGCTCAAGGCGAAGAGGTGCAGCGCAGGCTAAAAAATATTTTCAAAGAAAAATGTCGGGGCGTGATAAGTATTGCGAGCCATTACCAACCATATCAGTCTCTAACATCTGCTTCGTTATTCCATCTGGGGGATATTTTCTAAATTAGGTCAACTTGCGCTTATTAATAACCTTTAAAAGGTTATTTTTTTTCCTTAAAAAAAGAAAATATTCTGTGACGAGGGCGTGATTGAGCCGTGATTGTTTTGTAAGCGGCAGGTGGTATTTTTATTACAAGGCATCCGAATCCATGGGCCCATTTCCCAACGAAAGGAGTGATTGATTATCAAAAGAAGCAGTTTTGGCAACAGTATTCGTTATGGCGGCCTTGTCTGGCTTATGGTAACCTTATTATTCGCTTTGATGGGTCTTGGTTATGCGGCCTGGCAAGATTCCCTGAATATTGAAGGGACTGTCGGTACGGGTAATATCGACGTAGCTTTTACCGATTGCAGGCTATTAACTGAATCTGACAGGAGCGTGACCTCAGCGACTACTAAGGTGTCTTGCACCAGCAAGTGCCTCTATATTGACATTAAGGACGCCTATCCCGGTTATAACGTCTGGCTCGAGTATGAGATAGTGAATAACGGTAGTATACCGGTCAAATATGAGATAGGCCCTTGTGTTCAAGATGAAAGGAAAATTTCAGTCGTGCATAAGCCGCTGGAGGTAAAAGTTCTGGACGGCGGTGAAGGTGTTATCGGTAAAATGCAGGTGAACGTCCGGGATGTTGCCTGGGACAGCGAATATGATTTTTCCCTGCGCCTGGACTTTAAGCAATGGAACCTGACTTCCGGTAGAAAGAGGTGATGAAAAGACAGGGGTGCGGAACGATTTGTAAGGCAATTGTATTTTAAATGAAGAAGTACGGTAAAGCTAAAAAATAATTTATAAGAGGTGTTAAGAATGAAAAATATCAAGTATCTCGCATTAGTGTTAATTATTACCTTAGGCCTGTTTGGTGTAGGCTATGCCTATTGGACTGACGCCGTAACTATTAACGGTACCGTGGAAACCGGAGAATTAAATGTTATCATATCGGATGCCGGTGTTCATGTGCCTAACCAGTATGTGGAAGGAAGCGCAGTGATAGATGAAGACGGGAAAAATGTAACGGTCGCGATTTCTAACCTTTACCCGATTGAATACTTAGGTACTTTCCGTCCTAATACTTATGCCGCTCTGAACTTTACCATTACCAACAACAGCACGATCCCGGTGGTCTTTAACGGCGCCGATATTAGTTTTGCCGAAGGTTCCTCCGCGGCATTGATGGCAGACGTGCAGGCAAGAGTGGGCACTTTCTTCTTCGCACGGCAAGAAGCTTTGGCAGAGCTGGATGACATATTCAGTTCCGTTTTAAACGGATTGACCCTTGGTGTCGGCGAATCCTATTCTTTCTCCGACAGTGAATTGCCCAATGCTAACTGGATTAGAATTTTCCTGAATAACAACCCCTTTGTAGTAGATAACAGCACTCAAGGCCAAGAGGCTGTCTTTACCGTCACCCTTAATTGGAAACAGGCAATCTAAAGCATACGGTGGCAGGAGTACCCGGGCGGGATATCGGTCCGCCCGGGATTTTATAGCTGCTGGTTAATTAAGAGGTATTTGACTTATATTTTTTGTGTTTTCTATTCTTTTGAATTTGCTGGTTAAGGCGGGGATATCAATGAAGAAAAAGGCATTATTTATAAGCTTTTGGCTAATTGCGGCTTTTTTCCTGCTTCCGGGAGGGAATTCTTCCTGGCAGCAGTCACTCCAGATAAAAGGGCATGTTACCACAGGGCCTGCCCCGGCAGTTATCTCATCCGATACCGTTAAAGAGTCTCAAGAAGCAATAAGGAAGGAAATGGACAGCGGCAAGGACGAGAAAGATCTGTCTGAAGCCCCGAAAACAGAAGGGGAAATCAACGACGATTCTTTAAACCTGGAAGGCTTAGACCAAGAAGAGGGAGCAGCGATTGGGGATGAATAGAGCCGGCTTTTTCCGGCAGCATGTCTTGGTGTTGTTGTTGCCGGCGGCGATATGTCTTGCCGAAAATTTTATGCCTGTCCCGTCGCTGAGGAAGATATGGGCTGATTACCATATAAGTGCTTTGATCTGGAGCTTGGCCGCTGTCTTAGCAGTGGTCTTCAAAGCAGAGTTACGGTTTCCTCTCAAAGCGCGGCATAGAAAAACATTTTGTTGGGCCGCCTTAATGTGCGGGGCAGCCTGGCTGACAGTTTTCTTAATTGCAGGGTTGTTGAAGGGTTTCGGCAGGAGTCCTTATGATCATAGTGCGGCGGGAATCAGTGTCAATTTTCTTTGTCTGGCATTAATGCTTTCAGGTATGGAAGTATACCGTTTTAAAATTAGTAAATTGTTTTTTGGACGGAAACCTTTTTTAGCGGTTTTTCTAACCGGACTAATGTTTACTTTTTTTTCTTTTCCCTTAAGCCGCTTAGGTTTTGCCTCCTTACCCGAAGGATTCCAGTTTGCCGGTGGCATTTTTTTGCCGGCCTTTGCGGAGAATATTCTGGCTTCTTACTTAGTTTATTTGGCAGGGCCGCTTCCTTCTCTAATATTCCGTGCTGTTCTTTTAGCCTTTCAAAGGTTTTCTCCTGTCCTGCCGGATCTTAACTGGCTCTTGCACGGGTTTATCAGCATATTTGTGCTTGCTTCCTCCTTGTCTCTTTTGGAGCAATTATACCGTTCTGAGGTTGCCAGGGATAGAAGCAGGGAAAAGGAAAGCTATTTGGGTTGGATAGCCGCCAGCATTGTGTCCGTTGTCCTGATATGGTTTGCGGTAGGAGTTTTTGATATTTTCCCCACGGTGGTTGTAACGGGGAGCATGTCCCCTTATATTAAGGCGGGGGATATAGTTATTGTTCAAAAGACCTCTCCCGCAGAAATAACAGTTGATGATGTTATTCAGTTTCGTGAGGAAAACATGAAAGTGATTCACCGAGTTGTATCTTTGCATGAGGAGAACAGCAGCTTTTTATTCGTAACAAAGGGCGATGCCAATGAAAGAGAAGACGCGGCTCCGGTGGCCGGAGACCAAATTATGGGGAAGGTAGTAAAGGTGATTCCCAAAATAGGCCGCATTACCATGCGTCTTAGAGGTGCAATTTAGGTTGAGAGGGGCATCCGGAATTGACAGCTGACGGAAGAAAATTAGGTTTTAAAAAAATAAAAATTGCCCGGAAATTAAGGCTGACGGCCTTGTGGCTAAGCTTAGCCCTTATAATCTGTTCCGGGTTGGTGCTGGTCTGGAGCCGGCGCCTGCCTGCGGAGAAAGAAGAAACATACATAGTTTATCCTTACCAGCAAATAGCCGAAGTTGATTACCAGGTGCACCTGCTGCCCAACTCCCTTATAAAGGAAAGTGCGGCAGGACCCGGGAAAGCATATATCACTGATTTAACGGATTATATCGATGTTGGTTTGAATTATAGCTTTCAGGGAGAGGGCGATGCCGAGGTAAAGGCGGAATATGCCTCTACTGCCGTCTTGACGGCTAAAAGCAGGGAAGAGCTTGTAGTTTGGGAAAAAGAAAATGAGCTTTTAGCATTAAAAGAATTTACGGCTCAGGGCAGTCAGGCCAATTTCCAGGAAACAGTCTCGGTTCCTTTCGCAAAGTATTTAAAAGAAATCGAAGATTTAAGGAAAGAAACAGGCTATGCGCCTGAAGTTGTTGATCTGTTGGTGCGTTTTCAGGTTAAGGTTACTGTTTCCACCGGAGAAAAAACAGCTGTCGAGGTCCTGTCTCCGGAATTGACTGTCCCCATGGGAGGCAGTACCTACACTATTACCGGTAATTTGAGCGTGAACGGCGGCAGCGGGATTGCTGCCGAAAGAAATATTCCTGACTCTCGGGTACTGGTGGCACGGCAGGCTTCGCTAATTTTTAATCTGGCAGCGGTGTTGTCCTTAATCTTCTTTTCTTTCATGACGGTTAATAAAGTGAAGGTTGACAATCAACAGCAGCTGGAATTGCGGCGAATTTTAAAGAAGCACAGTAGCCGCATCATTAAAGCTTACGGAGAGTTAGCTTCCTTTAAAGATAAAACTCTTACTGTTACTGATTATAACGAATTATTGAAAGCGGCTGACGAGCTAGGACGGCCTATCGTTCTCTACCAAGTGAAAACCGGGAGAGGAAGCAGTAATAAGTTTTTCGTTTTTTCACCGGAAATTGTTTACTTGTACAGCCTTGATGTTATCCTTAAGCAAGAAAAAACTGGTAAAACATGGAGTCGGGAAACTAAGATTCAAGAAAGCGGGGTGGAATAGTGATAAAAATGAAATGTTGCTTGAAGGGGCTTGTTTTTCTCTTAACTCTTAGTATTGTTCTTTCGCCGGGGATATTACTGGCGGAGGAATCATTAGCTAATCCGCTGGAAGTTGTCGGCGGGGAAGAAGGCCTTAGCGTTACTCCGGCCGACGCCTCTCTTTTCGAGATCAATAACATGTATCCGGGCAAGGAAGTTCAGACTTATGTCGTAGTAAAAAATGACGGCGATGCGGGTTTTAACGTAAGCATCCACACGGAAAAAGCGGACGGGGACGACTTGTTATTGGAAGGCTTGCAGGTAAAAATATATGATGCCGATACTACTTATTGGCAGGGTCCTCTCGGCCAAATCGCAGGTCTGGAAATCCCCTCTGTCGAACCCGGAGAGGAAAAGAGAATTGACATCACCATAACCCTGCCCTATGAAGCCGGCAATGAGTACCAGAGGAAGGCTCTTTCCGCTAAGTGGGTATTTACAGCTTCCACGGAAGGAGAAGTGATTATTACACCTGATGATCCGGAGACCGACCCTGACGACCCGGATTTGCCGTTAACGGCGCTACGTTGGCTGCCTTATTGGAGTGTCTCATTCTTGATGATATTGCTGGGATTTATCTTGTTGAAATCATACCGCCAGCCAAAAGGGAAGGCTAAATGATCTGCGGCTGTAACAGACTTATATCTTGGCAACAGGTCTAAACTTTCTATATGTCTGCGGCTTAGACTAAATCTTTTCGTAGAACAGGCGCTGAACTAATGATACAATAATAACCGTGGAAAAACCGCTCGGAATGTTGACTAAATAGGCTTTATGCGGTACAATAATTTAGCAATGCGCCTGTAGCTCAGTGGATAGAGCAAAGGATTCCTAATCCTTGTGCCGGGTGTTCGATTCCCCCCAGGCGCACCATAATTAAATGGTTTATTGGTCCTGGCTAATGGCCAGGATTTTTTTGAACAGGTTATGGAACTTTGATATGGAGAAATGGCAAATGGAATTATTAGATGCGATGAAAGAGCGTCATTCGGTAAGAAGCTATGAAGATAGAGCGTTGGATGGTTCTGTTAAGGAAGCTATTCTGAAAAAAATCGATGAGTGCAATAATGAAAGTGGCTTGCACATCCAGTTGGTCACTGATGAACCAAAAGCCTTCGATGGATTCATGGCTCATTATGGTAAGTTTTCAGGAGTTAAAAACTATATCGCTTTAATTGGTAAAAAAGGTAGCAATCTGGATGAACGGTGTGGATACTACGGAGAAAAGCTGGTATTGTTCGCCCAGCAGATGGGATTAAACACCTGTTGGGTCGCAATGAGTTATAGTAAAATTCCCGGTGCATTCAAAATAGATGCCGGTGAGAGACTAACCGTTGTTATCGCCATTGGCTACGGGAAAACACAGGGTGTCGCACGCAAATCAAAATCCAGAGAAAGTGTGAGCAAGACATCGGGTGCAGCTCCTGAATGGTTTATAAAAGGTATCGAAGCGGCATTACTTGCACCGACTGCATTAAATCAGCAGAAATTTTTCTTTGTATTAGAAAACGATAAGGTATCTGCCAAAGCGGGGTTTGGATTCTACAGCAAGATAGACCTTGGAATTGCTAAATATCACTTTGAACTTGGTGCAGGCACAGACAAGTTTATATGGACATAAAAAAGCTCCCTTTGCTGGTGAAAATAATCCAGTGATGAGGAGCAGCTTTTTTATATGTGGCGGATAATCGTGATTGTTGAAAAAGCCTAAGGAGCACAATTGGCGCAAATGGACCGGAACAAGGTAGTGCTCAGGTAGCGGTCACCGCGATCAGGCAGGATGGTGACAATCGTCCCTGAACCAAGTTCTTTGGCTGCCTGGAGGGCCCCCGCCACTGCTGCGCCGCTGGACATGCCGACAAAAATACCTTCCTGCACAGCCAAACTTCGTGCCGTTTTAAAAGCTTCGTCATCCTGGACTACAAATTTTAAGTCCAGGAGTTCCGGACGGTAAATCCCTGGAACCAAGGCTTCCTCCATGTTTTTTAATCCCTGGATAGCGTGGCCTTTAACCGGTTCAACGCCGATGAGCTTGATGCCCGGCTTCTTTTCTTTCAGGTACTTGCCGGTACCCATCAAGGTGCCTGTAGTACCCATACCGGCAATATAAGCGTCTATTTCCCCTCCTGTTTGGGTAAATATTTCCGGCCCTGTAGTCTCGTAATGAGACAAGGGGTTATAGGGATTATCGAATTGGTTGGGCATATAGTACTTGTCGGGATTGTCCGCAATAATCTGGTTGGCTTTGCGTATGGCGCCGTCAGTACCTTCTTCTGCCGGAGTAAGAATCACTTCCGCATTGAAGGCTTCCAGAATCCGGCTCCTTTCTGCACTGACACAAGCCGGCATTACTAAGGTGACCTTATATCCTTTAGCCGCGCCGATCATGGCCAAGGCGATCCCTGTATTGCCCGAAGTAGGTTCCAGGATAATTTGCCCTTTTTTTAATTCTCCGGCTTCTTCCGCTTTTTTAATCATATAGTAAGCAGGCCGGTCTTTGACGGAACCTCCGGGGTTGCACCCTTCCAGTTTGCACAGTATGCGCACCTTGTTTCCAATGTTTAAACTCCTCAGTTCTACCAGCGGAGTGTTGCCTATGGCAGATAAGATATCCATCGTTTCGCCCTCCGACAATTAGTTTTCTTTTCGCAGCAAAAACATTCTTCAGCTAATTTTACTCTTTTACCGCAAAACAATCCAGTACTTTCTTTGTTTATTATTATATTCAATATGTACACAGGCGTTATCTAAGAAGGAAAATTTGCGGCGGCAGAGGACGCTGTTATGTTTCAATTTGCTGCCTCAGAGTTGTTAATAATTATTAATGGTTATAAGCGGTTTCTTTAAGCAATCTTAATCATTAGTTATTGCCTAGGGGCCGGAAATTTTAGTAAAATAGAAATGAAAGAAATAACGCTTAAGAAGGTGTATTTGATGAAAAAAATATGGATGCTGGCAATGGTTATGTCATTCGTTTCTGGCGTAGTGTTAGGCGTTATCTCCAATGTTTCTTAAGGCACTAATTTATTAAAAGTAAAACCGGCTCTTTGTGTTTGGGAGCCGGTTTTTTTTGTTGCGGTTTATGGTACGCCCGCAGGGATTCGAACCCCGACTTCAGGCTCCGGAGGCCTGCGTGATATCCCTTTCACCACGGGCGCTTAAGGCAGTATTATCTTAGCACGTTAAGGGTAAAATGTCAAACAAGCTACTATGTCAGGGAAAGGGATAAGTATGCGTTTTCTTTATGTTCTGCCTGCTGCGGCAGGAGGGATAAAAAACCACGTTCTAGCCATGATAGATTATTTTTCCCGGAAGCACACTATAACCGTATTCTCTCCCAGAAATGAAGAAATTGCAGCTGCGACGGTGAAAACGGGCGGTTCTTTCCATGTCTTGCCGCGCGGTGCCTCATTCCTTCTCGAAACGGCGGCCTTAAGGAAGGCAATGCGGAGCCAATCTTTTGACTTGATGCATCTGCATGGCTACAAGGCCGGGTTTATCGGGAGGCTGTTAAGTTTATCAGGTGATATGCCAACGGTGATTACCATCCATAATTACCTGAAGCACCCGCTGCTTAAGGGGGCGGCAAGGGGATTGTATTTTTTTTGTGAACAGTTCTTTGCCGCCCGGGTTGATAAATACATATTTGTTTCGCAAGCGTTAAGGGACTATTTTTGTGTGCTGAGCAAAGTGGATTATGATAAAACAGCCGTAATTTATAACGGTATTAATGCTGCCCTTTTTGCTCAGGCGGACTTTGTGCCGGAACTTAAGGGAATGGGATTCCCCCTTGTGGGAACGGCAGCCCGTTTAGCCCCCCAGAAAGGGATAGAAGATTTTATTGAAGCGTTGCCCTTCTTTTTTCGTGAATACCCCGGTGGGGCTGCCTTAATTGCCGGCGATGGGCCGTTGAAGTCACGGCTCCTTAAAAAGACGGTATCCCTTGGCTTAGCGGGCAGGGTTCATTTTTTAGGCCATTACCGGAACCTGCCGGGGTTTTTGAAATCCTTGGATTTATTTGTTCTTCCTTCTCGTTCTGAGGGACTGGGGATTAGTGTTCTGGAAGTCCTAGCCTCCCGGGTTCCAGTAGTTGCAACCGAAGCAGGAGGCATTCCGGAAATAATCACCCCGGGAGTTAATGGGCTACTGGTACCCGTCCGCAGGCCGGACGAACTGGCCAAAAGCATGGTAAAGCTTATTTCAAGCCCCTTAGCCCGGGTAATGGTAGCAGAAGGCTCTAAAATAGTCCAAGAAAAATTTAAATTGGAGGACATGCTGTTTAAAACCGAGGAAATCTACCGCGAGGTTTTAAGTAGAAAGGAGAATCATAAATGTTTTTCGGGAAAATCCTGATTGTGCTGCTGCTGATGCAGCAGTTACTGCCGCCCAATGCCGCCGTGGCCGGTAATAGGGAAAAGCTAGTCCTGATTGCCGTCGACAGGCTGTCTTTTACTGCCTTGGCGGAAGCAGGCGGAGAGTTGACCAATATCAACAAGCTGCTGACGGAGGGTGCTATCGGCTTGATGAATACTACTACCGCCGGAGCCCTTAACAGTGAAAACGCCTATGTCACCATTGGCGCCGGCACAAGGGCCCTGGGAGGAGCAAGCTCCTCTCTCAGTTTTGAAACGGGGGAGGTTTACCAGCAAAACAGCGCGGCCGACTTGTATTACCGCTGCTACGGGAGGTACCCCCGCAAGGAAGGTATCGTATTCTTAGGGCTGGGGGAGCTCGATAATAAGAATACCGGTAAAAACTATAAGATCCTTCCCGGAGCCTTAGGAGAGGTTCTGGCGCAGAATGGCATAACCAGAGGTGTTGTCGGCAATGTTGATACTGCTTCGCCGCGGCGTTTCGCCCCTCTGGTACTGACGGACAGGGAAGGTTTTGCCGGGGCGGGAGTGTTAGGCAGCGAGATCCTTATTGATGACCCGACTTTCCCCTTTGGCCTGCGCGCTGATCCCCAAAAATACCTGGAAGCTTTTACAGCTCTGCACAGGGAAATAGATGTGCTTATCCTGGAATGGGGGGACTTTTACCGGTTGGACGAAGAAAGATCGCTCTTGCCGCCCGAAAGGTACAGGGAACTGTTTCAGTATAACTTGATTGCACTGGATTATTTCTTGGAAGGACTATTTAAGGACCTTGCACCAGGAACGGAAGTAATCCTTTTTGCCCCTACACCGCCGCGTCAGGCAGCAGGGTCAGGGAACGTGTTAACTCCCGTGGTTTTTTGGGGTGAAGAAATTCCCGGAGGCCTGCTGGTATCAAATTCAACCAGGCGCCCCGGCATAATCACAAATCTTGATCTGAGTGCTTCTGTGCTAGCTTATTTCGAGCTTGAGAAGCCTTACTACATGCTGGGGGAAGAAATAACCGCCTTGGCTTCTGAAACCCCGGCCGCTTATTTGGCGGCAATGCTGCTAGAGATAAACCGGGTCTATACCCAGAGGCCGCCTTTAATCCAGTCCTATATTTTTTTGCAGATAATTGCTGTTTTTGCTTCTCTTTGGCTCATCCTGAGAGGCCGTACCCGGGCTGCTTTGCTCAAGCCCCTTTTGCTTGCCATGCTGCTGGTTCCCCTGGTGCTTTTATATCTGCCCCTTCTGCCTCCCTGGCCTCTCCTTACCACTATAGCTGCAGTCTTCGGCTTTTCCTTATTCTTGGGGGCAGCTCTTGACCGCTTGTTTACTTTTCCAGGGAACATGGCGCTAATCGGCCTCTTTACATCTTTAAGCTTGATGGTGGATGTTGTCCGGCAAAGCCCTTTAATCAAAACATCCTTCCTGGGTTATGACCCTGTTGCAGGCGCTAGGTATTACGGTATAGGCAATGAATACATGGGAATCCTGATTGGTTCCACTCTTTTAGGCATAACTGCGGCGCTGCAATATTGTGCCTGCAGCGGGAGAAAGAAGCTTTTTTTATTACAACTGTTTTCCATTCTATATTATTGCCTCGTTGTCTATTCCCTGGCATCGCCTGCACTAGGAGCAAACTTTGGCGGCACCCTGACGGGTCTCGCGGCGGGAGCGGCAATGATTATTACTGTTATAGGAAAAAGAAAAAATCTAATCCTCATTGTCGGTGCCGCGGCAGCTGTGGCCCTTGCTTTTTTCTTTTGGCTTAACCTGCCGGGAGAAGGGAGGCATGTGTCCCACTGGGGCAGAAGCCTGGCGGCTATAAGGGCCGGCGGAGTTGGAGAGCTTATAGACATTATCCTACGCAAGGCAGCCATGAACGTCCGCTTATTGCGTTATTCCCTGTGGAGCAGGGTTTTCTTAAGCCTTCTTGCTGTCCAGGGGGTGCTGCTTTTCCGGCCGCGGGGTGTATTGAAAAGATTGAAAACCAAATATTCCTATTTCATCAAAGGTACAACCTGCATAACCATTGGCGCCGCCGTTTCTTTTGTTACCAATGATTCAGGTGTCGTGGCCGCTGCTTCGCTGCTGCTTTACAGTGGTTTGCCCCTGCTTTTGCTAATTTGTTTGGAAGAAGAGCGGCCGGCAGCGGAATAATATCTTGGTTAGCTGTAATACTAACGATATGGCAATAATTAGCTTTTAAGCAGGAAAATAACCTTTTGCATGGAATATACTTTTGCAGAACTTAAGATGCAAGGAGGCATTTTTTTGACCGAATTCTATCATCTGAAAACAGGGGCGGGTGCAGACCTTTACATTTCGCCGACAAAAAAATTCAAGACGATTATTATCCAGGTATTTATGCACCAGCAGCTCAACAGAGAGCTGGCATCCCAAACGGCTCTTTTACCTTTGGTTCTCATGCGGGGCAGCCGGAAATACCCTACCACCCAGGAGATAAACGTTAATTTAGAAAATTTGTTTGGAGCGGAAATAACCAGCGACATCTTGAAAAAGGGAGAGCAGCAGATAGTTACCTTCGCCCTGGAGGTTGTGGATGCGCAGTATCTTCCCGCTAATGTTGCCGTCCTAAAAAAAGGGTTGGAAATGCTGAAAGACATTATCTACAATCCTTTGCTGAGAGAAGACGCTTTTAAAGACAGTTATGTCAGGCAGGAAAAAGAACAGCTTAAAAAACAAATCAAAGGAATTATCAACGATAAAATGGCTTTGGCTGTGGAGCGGTGCGTCCAGGAGATGTGCAGCGAGGAAGACTACGGCGTTTTTAAATACGGTTATCTGGATAAGGTGGAAGAAATTACGCCCCAATCCCTTTATGCTTACTACCAGGCCTTCAGCCGCAAGGCGCCGCTGAATATTTTTGTAGTTGGGGATGTAAATCCAACCGAAATAGCGGAACTGGTGGCAGGAGTTTTCCCTGCCGCGTCGGAAAGTAAAAATGTTATTGAGCCCCCTCTGGTTTATAAAGAGGTTGCGAAGACGAGATATACTGAGGATGTTCTCCATATCAAGCAGGGAAAGCTTTCCCTGGGGTTTCGGACCAACATTCCTTACGGCGACGACACTTTCCCCTTGCTTTTTTATAACGGGATTTTGGGCGGCTTTTCCCATTCGAAGCTTTTTCAAAACGTCAGGGAAAAAGCCGGTCTGGCTTATTACGCTTTTTCCCGCCTGGAGAAAACAAAAGGCATTATGCTTGTCAGTTCGGGCATAGAAATTAAAAACTACAAACAAGCCTTGTCTATTATTCTTGACCAGGTGGAAAGCATCGGACAAGGAAAAATATCTCAGTATGAATTTGAGAATACCCGGGTCGGCCTCTTAACTCAGGCAAGGCTCCAGGAAGATAATCCATACCAGTTAATCGGCAGTGCCTTGGAAGGAGTTATGAACAACCGGCTCATGGGGCAGGAAGAAATAATTACAAGGCTTGAAAAGGTTACTAAAGAAGATGTGGTGCGGGTGGCAAAAGGAATAAAATTGGATACGGTTTATTTTTTGAAAAACAACGGGGAAGGGAGTTCCCAGCATGAAAACCAGTAGTATAATTGAGAATAGCCTCTTAAAGGAAAAGGTCCTCTGCCGTCAAATAGAACCTGGCTTTACGGCCTTTGCCCTGCCAAAACAAGGCTTCCAGAAAAAATACGCAGTCATAGCCACCAATTTCGGTTCCATAGACAGCGAGTTTTTGCTTCCGGACAGCCAGGAAAGGATTAAGGTGCCCGACGGGGTAGCCCATTTTTTAGAGCATAAACTTTTTGAGTACGAAGGCGGCAACGTCATGGATGATTTTGCCCGGCTGGGCGCTTCCTGCAACGCTTTTACAAACTTTACCAATACCGCTTATCTTTTTTCCGCAACAGACAGTTTTAGGGAAGGGCTTAAACTTTTATTCAGTTTTGTCCAGGATCCCTACTTCACTCCCGAAACGGTGGAAAGGGAAAAGGGGATTATCGGACAGGAAATCAGGATGTATGAAGATAATCCCGAGTGGCGGCTTTTTTTCAATCTCCTGAATGCTCTCTACAAAGAGCATCCTGTTAAGATAGACATTGCCGGAACCATTGAGAGTATCAGCAGGATAGATGACGAAGTGCTGCATAAGTGTTACCGCACTTTTTACCATCCCGGGAATATGGCCTTCTTCGCTGTGGGGGATTTTCAAGCCGAAGAAATCCTTGATTTTGCCGAAGCGGATATAACAGGGAGGCATTACCCGCCGAAGCAGGATGTCAAGCGCTTCTATCCCGAGGAGCCGGAGGGAATCAACAAGGGACGGATCACGGAAAAGATGGTTGTATCCCAGCCCCTCCTTTATCTGGGCTATAAAGATAATAACGTGGGTTTTACGGGAGAAAGATATTTCCGCAAGGAAACGTTAACGGAGGTCTTGCTGGAAATAATGCTGAGCCCATCTTCCAAGCTTTATAATGACCTTTACGAGGAAGGCTTGATAGATGATCATTTCGCTGCTTCCTATACCGGCAGCAGGGATTACGGCCATGTTATCATTGGCGGCGAGACAAAAAATCCGGACGAGCTCAGCGAAAGGCTGAAGCAAGGGATAGAAAATTATCAAAAGAAAGGCCTGCCGGAAGAGGATTTTGAAAGGAAAAGGAAAAAAATGATGGGTGAATTCCTGAAAAGCTTTAATTCTCTTGAATTCGTAGCTAACAATTACCTGGCTAAATTCTTTCAAGGCGTAGATATGTTTGATTATTTAAAGGTTCTGGAGGAGATTACGATTAATGACGCGGAAGCGAGGATGGAGGAGCTTTTTACGGACGACGGCCTGGCTCTCTCGGTAATTGAGCCTGCCTGACAAGAAGAAGGTTGGGGGAAGAGAAATGACCAAGAAATATGACTTATTAAGCATTGATGACGTCTTAAACCAGGAAAGAAAGGATATCGTCAATAATTACAAACAGCATGTCAATCCCGGCCTGGCCACGCTCATGACCTTGATGAATTTCGACAAGGTTTATGTTAAAGCCCAGGGTACCAGAGTATGGGACAAAGAAGGAAACTGCTACCTTGACTTTTTGGGCGGGTACGGCTCCCTTAACCTGGGACACAATCACCCGGGAGTGATCGAAGCCGTAGAGCGCGTCGGGGAAATGCCCAATCTGCTTCAGGCAGCCATAAGTCCCCTGGCGGGAGCACTGGCGCGAAACTTGGCTGTTATCACGGAAGCCGGTTTAAGCAATGCCTTCTTTTGCAATAGCGGCGCCGAGGCCGTGGAAGGGGCTTTAAAGCTGGCGAGGATAACCACAGGCAGGGCAAAGATTGTAACAACCGGAGGTTCTTTCCATGGCAAGACCATGGGAGCATTATCTGTGACCGGCAGGGAAAAGTACCAGCAATGGTTTAAACCCCTTCTGGCCGGCATCATAACCGTGCCTTACGGTGATGCCGCCGCCTTGGAGGAGATTTTAGCCGTCGGGGATTGCGCCGCTTTTATTGTTGAACCAATCCAGGGTGAAGGAGGCATAATCGTACCTCCCGCGGGTTACCTGACTCGCGCCAGGGAAAGCTGCAGCGCTTACGGAACCATGCTCATTATCGATGAAATTCAGACCGGGTTCGGCCGCACCGGGCGCAATTTCGCTTACCAAGAGGAAGGGGTAAACCCGGATATTCTTTGCCTCGCCAAATCCTTAGGCGGAGGCATAATGCCTGCGGGCGCTTTTATGACCACGGAAAAGCTATGGAAAAAGGCATACGGGAACATAGATAAATGCCTTTTGCATACCTCGACCTTCGGGGGCAATGCCCGCGCTATGGCTGCCGGAATAAAGACATTGGAAATCCTCGTTGCAGAGGAATTGAGCGCCCAAGCGGCGGAAAAGGGAGCCTATTTGCTGGCCAAGCTGAAGACCTTGCAAGAAAAATATCAGCTGATTAAGGAAGTACGGGGTAAAGGCTTGTTGGTCGGGATTGAGTTCAAGTCCGGCGGCGGCCTCATTAATACGTTATCAGGCGGGATGCTAAACAAATTTTCCCAGGAATACATGGGTGCCCTGGTAGCGGGAGAACTGCTCAACCGCTATCAAGTCATAACCGCTTATACGCTGAACAACCCCAATGTTATCCGGTTAGAACCGCCTCTTACGGTAACATATGAGGAACTGGACACGGTGATTGACAGCCTGGAAAAAATATTTTCCGAGCAGAAAGGATTTGCGGGATTCGCAGCCAAGGCAGGCAAAACGGCTTTAGGCTCATTATTCAAAAAATAGAATGTAAACCCGGTGTTTTTGCC
>CAZYHL010000003.1:0-26528 GCA_964646795.1 uncultured Syntrophomonadaceae bacterium | reverse complement strand
TATCAAAGCCTTCTTCAAGAACCAGATAATAATAATGGGAAAAGCGGGCCAAGAAAGCCGCCGCCAGGGTGGGGCGGTCGACAGGCCGCCCCAGTATAGCCAGCAGCGAGGAGGCTTTCTTTTGAACCTCTGGGGTTAAATTAGAAAGAGAAACATTAGCATTAATCCCGACTCCGATCACCAGGTAGCTGACCCTTTCCCCCTCAGCCCCCATTTCCGTAAGAATCCCACCAATTTTCTTCCCCTGGTAAAGCACATCATTAGGCCATTTAATGCCCGTCTCAAGGCCTTCTTCCGCCAGAGTTTCCACCAGCGCCACCGCTGTTAAAAAGGTAAATAGGGAAACCTGGTACGGGCTTACCGGAGGATAGATGACAAAGGAAAGCCAGATACCTCCCGCAGGAGACAGCCAGCGGCGGCTCAACCTTCCCTTCCCCTTAACTTGCGTTTCCGCCGTTACCATAGTACCCTCGGGCGTGCCCCGGCGAGCTAAGTCCCGGGCTATAATGTTAGTTGAATTCGTTGTCTCACAATAATAGAGAGGGCCTTTAAAGAGTTCTCCCTTAAATAAGGGTTTTAATTCTCCCGGGCGCAGGCTGCCCGGAGAGTACGCCAAAAAGTAACCCCGTCGAGGCTTGGCTACAATGTCACAACCTTCTCTCCTCAATATTTGAACCTGCTTCCAGATGGCTGTTCTGCTAACGCCCAGAAGGCCGCCAAGTTCTTGTCCGGAAACAAACTTTTTATTTTCTTTTAAAATCGCTAATATTTCCTCTTTCATCGATTTACTCCTTCCTTAGGTTAACCTAAATTACATTACTGGTTAACATTTAAATAATAATACTAGCTCTAAATTTTTGTCAAGTTAGTATTTCTCGTTACGACATATTTTGACAATATTCTTGTCTAGAATATAATATTATGATATAGTTATAAATAATAAGAGAAGATAAAAGGAGGCGACAATCATGGAAGATGTCGTCATTAAATTAATATCGGAAATTATCAAATCTATTGCCAACCCTACCAGGTTGAAAATCCTGGACTTCCTGAAGGAGGATGAAAAAAGCGTTTTTGATGTCATTAATTTTTTAGGTATGGAACAGTCTAATGTATCTCAGCACCTCGGGGTCTTAAAAACCCACGGCCTCGTTGACTTCCGGAAAGTAGGCACCAAAAAGCTTTATAAAATAAAATACCCGGAAGTAATGGACATGATTAAACTGACCAATAGCATTCTTTCACAGCAGCTGCAAGAGTCCGGGAAAACTTTGAAATACGTTAAAGCGATATAGGATTTAAAACAAACCTTTTACCTTGCCGGTATCGGTGTCAACATCGATACGGCGGTAGGCGGCATCAGAGGAAGTCCCGGGCATAAGGCTGATATCACCGGCTACAGGAACCACAAAACCCGCACCTTTATAAATTAAAATATCCCGGACATAGAGTTCCCAATTCCGGGGGACTCCCTTCAATTGGGGATTGTCGGAAAGGCTCAAATGAGTTTTTACCATGCAGGTACCCAACTTTTGTATTTCCGGATCTTTCTCCATCCGGACGGCCTTGCTCAGGGCTGCGGCACTGTACTCAACCCCAGCGGCACCGTAGACTTCCCGGGCAATCAGTTCGATGCGCTCCCGCAAAGGGGTATCCAGCTCATAGAGGAACTTGAAGTTATTGGGATCATTGCAGGCTTCGACAACTGCATCGGCAAATTCCAAGGCCCCTTCACCACCGTACTGCCAATGTTTGGAGACGGCCATCCGGGCACCGGCGGCTTCGGCCAGCCTGCGCACGGCCTTTATTTCATTAGCAGTATCCGTGTAGAAAGCATTTAAACAAACCACGGGATTAATACCGGCTTTTTTAACAGTATTAATATGGTGAATGAGGTTTTCGGCTCCTTTTTCCACCCACGCAACATTCTCTTCCCTGTAGACAGGATCAATAGGCTTGCCGGGAACGGGCATGGGCGCGCCGCCGTGAGCTTTCAAGGCCCTGATTGTAGCAACAATCACAGCGCAATTCGGCCTCAAGCCGGACATGCGACATTTTAAATTCCAGAATTTTTCAAAACCTATATCTGCAGCAAAACCCGATTCAGTCACAACGTAATCCGCCAGTTTTAAGGCAACCCTGTCGGCAATTATCGAAGACTGGCCAATGGCTATATTAGCGAAAGGCCCCGTATGAACGAAAGTCGGCTGCCCTTCCAGGGTCTGCATCAGGTTGGGCTTGAGGGCTTCCACCATCCAAGCTGTCATGGCGCCGTCAACTTCAAGGTCTGCCGTTGTAATGGGGTTACCGCTTTTATCATAGGCTACAACTATCTTAGCCATGCGTTCCCGCATATCTTTAAGGTCTCTGGCTACAGCCAAAATAGCCATGACTTCCGAAGATACGGCAATAGCAAAGCCTGAATTCATCAGAAACCCGTCTTTTTTCCCGCCGATCCCGATCACAATGTTTCGCAAGGCCTGGGCGCAGAAATCGATAATCCATTTCATCTCAACATTGCGCGGGTCAATATTTAACCGTTTGAGGCCGCGTTTTTCTAAAAAATTGTCGCTGTAGTTGAACTCGTGCTGCAATCGGGAGGTCAGGGCTACCATCGCCAAGTTATGGGCGTTCATAATCGCGTTAATATCGCCGGTTAAACCAAGGGAAAAAGGTGCCAGGGGGATACACTGAGCTAAACCGCCGCCGGCGGCGGAACCTTTAATGTTCATGGTAGGGCCGCCCGAAGGCTGGCGGATAGTAGCAATGACACTCTGACCGCGCCTGCCGAGGCCCTGGGTCAAACCCATGGTAGAAGTAGACTTTCCTTCCCCCAGGGGCGTAGGTGTAATGGCCGTTACATCAATATACTTACCGTCAGGCTTAGCCGCCAGGCGCTTCAGCACCTTTGTGAAATCCACCTTGGCAACATAGTGGCCATAAGGCAACAGTTCTTCTTCCTTCAATCCTAATTCGTCCCGCAGTTGATAGACGGTTTTCATGCCTGCTTCGGCTTCTTCAGCGATTTCCCAATCGGCATGCTTCATTGGATCAAGAACCATTGTTTGACCTCCCACTACAATTGTCCGTGCCCTTCCTTGAATCTTTTCTTAAATGTTGTTCAAGTAAAGAGAGGGAGCATATACCAGGTACAATGCAAGTTTAGTCTAAGTCCTGGTCATTAACGGTAATTCGCACGTTGAACTTCTTATCCGTTTCTTTAGCGTCGGTTGCATCGGAACTCTGAAGGCCGCCGGGTGCAGGATCTTTTTCATGATCAAAGCCTTCTTTTGCTTGCAGACCAGCCTCCCCATCTGCCGGGACTGCCTTCAATTCCCGGCCTTCCATGATAGCGGCAATATCTTCCGCATCCAAAGTTTCTCTTTCCAAGAGGGAGTTGGCGATTAAATCAAGCTTATCCCTATTGTTAATTAAAATATCCTTGGCAGTATTGTAACATTTGTCGATTATTTGGCGAGTTTCCTTATCAATGGAAAAGGCTATTTCGTCGCTGTAATCCCTGTCTCTGGCCAAATCACGGCCTAAAAAAACCTGCTGTTCATGCTTTTTGCCAAAAGTAATCGGGCCCAGCTCGTCGCTCATACCGTATTCCGTTATCATCTGCCTGACCAGGTAGGAGGCCCTTTCCAGGTCATTCTGGGCACCGGTGCTTATTTCATTTAACACCAGCTGTTCCGCCACCCTGCCGCCCATAAGAGCACTTATCCTGTCCAACAGCTCGGATTTTGTCAGGTAATAACGGTCTTCTTCCGGAAGCATAAGCGTATAACCTCCGGCCCTCCCGCGAGGAATGATGGAAACCTTATGCACCGGATCCGTGTGAGGCAAAAGATAACCCGTCAGAGCATGGCCGGCTTCATGGTAAGCAACCAGTTTCTTCTCGGCATCACTGATGACCCGGCTTCTCTTCTCCGTGCCGGCAATAACCCTGTCAATGGCTTCCTCCAATTCATCCAGGGAAATAGTCTTTCTATTCTTTCTGCCTGTTAAAAGCGCTCCTTCGTTTACCACGTTTTCCAGGTCCGCACCAGTAAAACCGGGGGTACGACGGGCAATGACTTTTAAATCGACGGATTTGTCGATAGGTTTGCCTTTAGCATGAACCTTGAGAATCTCCTCCCTGCCCTTGACATCAGGATAATTCACCGTTACCTGGCGGTCAAACCGTCCCGGCCTCAGGAGCGCCGGGTCTAAAATATCCGGCCTGTTGGTAGCGGCAATAAGGATAATCCCTTCGTGGACATCAAAGCCGTCCATTTCTACCAGCAGCTGGTTCAGCGTCTGTTCCCGCTCATCATGGCCCCCGCCTAACCCCGCCCCTCTCTGGCGGCCTACGGCGTCTATTTCATCAATAAAAATGATGCAGGGCGCGTTTTTCTTGGCGTTTTCGAAAAGGTCCCTCACCCTTGAAGCGCCCACGCCGACAAACATCTCCACAAAATCCGAACCGCTGATACTAAAAAAAGGAACACCGGCCTCGCCGGCTACCGCCCTAGCTAATAGGGTCTTCCCTGTCCCGGGAGGGCCAACCAGCAGCACACCCTTGGGAATACGGGCTCCCAAATCCAGGTATTTTCTGGGTTCCTTTAAAAACTCTACTACTTCTACCAGTTCGGCTTTTTCCTCATCAGCTCCGGCGACGGACTCAAAGGTAACTTTCTTTCTTTGCCCGTCATGAAGGCGTGCCTTGCTTTTCCCAAAATTCATAACCCTGCTGCCGCCGCCCTGGGTTTGCTGCATAAAAAAGAAAAAGATAGCCAGCAAAATAACAAAGGGAACCAGGTAAGTCAGCAGCGATGTCCACCATGCCGGCCCCGGTTCTTCTTCGGTGGTAAAAGCAATATCCTTGTTGGACTCCAGCTTTTCTATCACTCCTACCCCCTGGGGCAGGTATATTTCAAATTTAGTACCGTCTTTCAACTCACCGGTTAAACTTCTTCCTATTAGTGTAGCCTCTTTAACCTGCTTACCGTCTATATATTGATTAAGCTGATCCAGACGTATTTGCTTAATATCTTCTTCCGGTCCGGCATTTAGGCTGCTGATAAGGGCTATCGCAATCATAAATATCAACAAATAAAAAACTGCTTGCCGCAGAAATTTGTTCAAAAAGCTACCTCCTTCCAATTGATTAGACTTCTTCGTTATTTTAGCATAGGGTAATCTAAAAAACAAGCTATTTAAACAGCTTTAGGCAGCTTTAAAAGACTGTTTTTCAATTCTCTCTTTCTTCGCCAATACCGGTTAATAGCCCGTTTTCCAGTATGGGTATGTCTGGTTTTGCTATTCCTCCGACAGTATCCGCACATCAGGAAGCTGGCGGTATTTTTCATTGAAGTCCAAGCCAAAACCTACCACAAACCTGTCGGGAATTTTAAAACCGCAGTAATCCGCTTGAATCTCAACCTTTCTCCTGTCCGGTTTGTCTAAAAGGGCTACTATCTTAACTGATGCCGGCTTGCGGGAGCCAAGGTTCTCGGCCAGATATTTGAGGGTTAAGCCGGTATCAATAATATCTTCTACGATAACGACATGCCTGCCCTCAATACTTTTCTCGAGGTCTTTCAAAATACGAACAACTCCGGAGGAAGTGGTGGAATGTCCGTAACTGGATACGGCAATAAAATCTATTTCTATGGGTATACTCATTGAGCGGATCAAATCCGCTAAAAAAATGACGGCGCCTTTCAAAACACAGATAAAAAGAGGGTTTTTGCCTTGATAATCACTGCTTAACTGTTCCCCCAGTTGTTTTATCTTTGCCTGGATTTTGTCCTGCTCCAACAATATTTCCTTATCTTGCATCTTTATAAGCCTCCTTTAACTTAATCCTTTTCAATAGTCAGGCGCAATATCTTTTTTGTTTCCGGCTTTATTTTGTAAGCATCGCCAATCTCCAGGCCGGTTGCCCAAATAATGTCTCCGCCAATCATCACCAGGGGAAGATTATCTCTGTTTGCCCGCGGTATTTTTTTATCAATTAAATAATCTTTTAATTTTTTGCTTCCTGTAAGCCCCAGAGGCCGAAACTTGTCTCCCGGACGGCGGCGGCGCAGCAGCAGCCTTGTCGCTTCACGGATAGTATCATAATCCAACAGCGCTTCTTTTTTGGGGTCCGGAGGCCAGGGCGCTTTCTCCCGGTCAAGTATTTCCGCCTTCATAGACAAGCCCAAGGCAGGCAGATTGACCCGTCCCGGTACAGGAAGGAACACGGGCGTAAAGGCCAGAGGCTTACCCGTTTCCCTGATAATCAAAATTGTGTTGTAGGTGAGAGAAGCTTTCAGGCTTCCCGGTAAGTTGATGGAAGCGCCGGTCTCCCCCGACGCCAAACGGCGCAAACTGCTAATATGACGTGAAGACAATCCTTTAAGTCCGGGCAATAAGCAGGCAAGGCTCTTTCGCAGGACTCTTGCCTGAATTGCCGGAGACAGCCTCAGAAATTCCCGCCGGTTCAAGAATGTGCCTTCCCCTTCTTCCCCGCTGAAGGGCTTTGCTACGGCAGTTAAGGCTTCCTCCGTCTTTTCTTCCATATATGCTTCTGTTTCCGCCACAATCTTGCTCAAGGAGAGCAGTCTCTTCCTCAGGGCAGGATTATATTCCTGCTCCAGCAATGGCAAAAGACGGATCCGGATCTTATTGCGGAAATAGGTTTCTTTGAGATTGGATTTATCCAGGCAGCTCTCAATATTATTGGCAGCGAGATAAGTTTCTATTTCCTTTCGGGTTAATGCCAAAAAAGGCCTGATTATCCTGATACCCTGCCAGTCTCTTTCAGGCTGCATCCCTTTAAGCCCTTCTAAGCCTGTTCCTCGGATTAAGTTTAAAACCAAAGTTTCCACCTGATCATCGCTGTGATGGGCGACAGCAATCCTGGCGGATCCCGTCTCCAGGGCCACCTGCCGGAAGAGGCTGTAACGAATCTGCCGGGCGGCCTCCTGGGAAGAAAGGCGGTTTATATCCCGGTAACCAGGGACGTCATACTCGAGAATAGTAACGGGCAGCCCTTTCTCCTGCGCTTTTTCCCGTACAAATTCGGCTTCCTTTTTGGCTTCTTCCCGAAACCGATGGTTTAAATGAACTACATGAAGACTGATTTTGAGTTCTTCAGACAAAATAAAAAGTGCCTCGAGAAGGGCCATGGAATCAGGTCCCCCGGAAATGGCGAGCAAGACCTTATCCCCTCCGGACACAAGCTTGTGTTCTTTTATATACTTCCTTGTTTTAAAAACCAGCAAGTCCATGTTTTTGTTCTCTTTTCCTTATATCTCTCGGTCTTATTATTTTCTCTCCTAATCTTCTCATTCCTTCCTCAAGAAAAATAAAATCGGCATGCTTAGCTTAATTAAACCAAGCCGCTAATTACTCCCCAGGGAAAGCGCCTTGCAAACAATGACCGTCAGATCATCCAAAGCCTTTCCCTGATTACGGTTGAGAGCTTCTTTTAGGAGGGTGTCGGCGATAATCTGAGGATGGCTGTGCTTCAGCTCCGCCAGCATTCTGCGTACCCAGGCCGGCATATTATTTATTTTTACTCCGGCTTCGGTAACTCCGTCGGTAACCAGCACCAGGATATCCCCGTCCGCCAGCTTTTCTTGCTTGATTTCTATCTCCACCTCGGCCAGGATTCCCAGGGGCAGAGATGAACCTGTTATCTCTTTGACCTGCCGCCCTCTTTTCATATACGAAGGAGCGGCTCCTGTTTTGTATATGTCTAGTTTGCCGTTTATTAAATCGATAATGGCTAAATCAACAGTCGCAAAGGATTCCCGCGGCGACCTTAGTTTAATGATCGTATTGACAGTTTTAAAAACGAGATCCCGGTTAAACCCGGCTTCTAAAAGGTTTTCCAGCAGCTGAACAGTGGCCTTGCTTTCACTTTTGGCGTTTTCACCGCTTCCCATGCCGTCGCTCAATATGATTACCTGCAAACCCGCAGCCACGCTTAACAGCGAATAATAATCACCGGAAATAGCCTCGCCTTCTTTGGGAATCTGGGCAACACCCATCTCGACGGTATAGGCGCAAGCTTGTCGATCTGCCGGATCAGTACGTAACTTAAGTTTTACTTCGTTGGCAAAATCATTAATAATGCCCGCCAGACCTTCCAGCTGCCCCACAACCATGGCCCTACCCTCTTTCAAGCGTTTTTCGCCTGCAGCCGTTGCCCTGTAACTTTCCATTTCTTTGTTTAACTCCCGGATTAACCGGGAGGGATACCGGCATTTCTGTCTTAATTTGAGGGGAAAATCACGAATGGTAACCTTATCTCCTTCCTCTCCCTGACTAAGGATTTGCTCCAGCATCCCTACAGCCAAGAAAGGGGCTTCTTTCCAGCAGGACTTGTAATTACCGCATGAGCAGCACGCTTCTGCCGCCATTTTTTGATAATAGCTTTCTGCTGCTGCCGGTCCCTTCGCTGCCGGCGTCTCGCGAAATACCGCGGCAACTTCCTTAAATACCTGCGCATACTCTTTCAGCCGCCTGGAAGCGTTATATCTGATTTCCTCGTCCATGGTGCCGTTACCGGTTAATATACCAAAGGCAGGCGAGAAATCTTTTACTCTGGTTAAAAACCCTACCGGCAGCAGCAGAAAACTGCCTGCGGCGACTATACCCTGCAACAAGGAAACATCAAGAGAGCTTCCGCCGCCGATATAAAGAGAGGATAGCACCAGGCCGACCAGATAGCCGGCCGCCGTGCCCTTTTTTCCTGCCTCCCTGAAAATACCCGCTATCAAGCCAGCTAATGCAATAATAAAAATGAAATAATAATTTTCGCTGCCGATATGCACAAATATTCCAAGAGCTAAACCCGCTGCCGCTCCCAGGGCGCCGCCATAAAGGTAGGCCAGCAAGATAACCACCGTTTGGATTAATATACCCTGCAGGCTTAGAACCCAAAAAGGCCCTTCCCCCAATCCCAAAAGTAAAAAAGCAAATAAAAAGAGGCTCCCGGTAATCTCTTCCTGCCCTCTTGCATCTTCCTCTTTGCCTTGCCAGATAGCAGGAATGCTAAAAGAGAGAAAAACAGCCACAGGGATTACCAAGAGAGCTTCCATAACCGTCAAAAACAAATCATAAGGGAGAAAAGAATTAAAAGCCAATAGGGGCAGCCTGCCCAAGGCTATACCCAGGACACAAGTCAGAATCAGCGGCCCTTTTTTAAATTTGGTTTCCAATAAACGTTCTGTTAACACCACGACAAACATTCCCGTCAAAAGGGATGCCGCTCCTGCCAATGAACGGGAGGTTAAGGAACCGATTAGCAAGATTATTGCCGCCGGCGGGCTTGCCTCCCTTTCATCCCTGTAAAGGATTGTCCAGTATGCTAATCCGAAGGGAGCAAGCTCATCAAACAGAAGGGCTCGTCCCAGGAGAAATGAAGCTAAGAGTAAAAAGCTTTTCCGGGAAAATACGTTCGAAAGGATTTTTCTTTTTAAACTACCGGCTATTTTCTGCCTTCTTTGTGCCAAAACGTTAGCGCGGGAAACAAATGTCTTAAAGCCGATATTTTCTTGTTCGTACTTTTCCATATTTTCCCCACCTTGCATATTTCTGTGTTTTACTATTATAAGTGATTGCGGTTGAGAAAACTGTCACTCCCTGAAAAATACTTCAAAAATATATCGACATTTAATGCCTTGCCTGGCAAATCCTCGGGGAAATACTTCACAAAAAAGAAAAGCAAAGAGTTTTTTAGGAAGGTAATGTCGATAATTTATCGGCGCTGAATATAAACCCCCGCGGCCAGAGTTTTGTCCAGGGCTATCTGTGCATAGCCCAACTGAACAACCACCATGGGTTTTTTAAGAATAACCCGTACCACTTCTCCCGGAACTAGGCCTAAAACCAAGAATTTGTGCAGATCCTTTGTTGACTTGAGGTCAAACCTGACAATTTCCCCTTCTTCACCTTCTTTCATTTCTAGCAGAGAAACTAAAGGGGAATAGCAGCTCACTTAAAATCCCTCCATCCCTAAAAATAAAAAGAAGAGCCGCAGGCAATAACCTGCGCTGAGAGCGATGGCTGCCACGAGAGACAAGATAACAAAAGTAGTAAAGATACCCCTTTCTTTAATCATTACGGCAAGCTGGGCCAGACAGGGCAAAAAAAGCGTCATTGTCACAGCCGAAATCACGACGGCAGGGAAAGAAAGGCTTCCCTGGACAAACAAATCATAAAGGCCGGCGGCACCGTAGTCGCGCCTTAAAAAACCCAAGACGAAAATCAAGGACATCTCCTGCGGCAGCCCCAGGAGACGTATGACAGGAGAAATTACAGCGGTAACCAAATTTATCAAGCCATAATAATCAGCCACAGCCAGCAGCAAGCTTATTGACAAAAAAACGGGCAGCACTTCTTTAAAATACCAAATGAGGCGACTGGCTGTTTTTAAGCCGATATTTTTTAGGGACGGTATCCGCAAGGGGGGTATATCCATATAAAATACCGGTTTGTCGCCTGCCGCTAGTTTGTCGGCGAGGGTGCCCGCCGCCAGCAGGGCCAACATAATAAACGTAGCCCAGATAATAACAGCTCCCGGATAATAGCTTAAGATCCCTGCAAACAGCCCCAATTGGGCTGAGCAGGGAATTGCCAAAGCCAGCAAAAAAGTTGCTATTATCTGTTCCCGCTTGGTTTCCAAAGTACGGGTTACGATTACAGCCATGGTACCGCACCCCAATCCCAGGGTCAAAGGGATTACCGCTCTGCCGCTTAGCCCCAGAACTTTTAAAGCCCTGTCGGTTAATAAAGCCAGCCTCGGCAGATAACCACTGTCCTCCAGCAAAGAAAAGAAGAAAAAAAAGGTGCCTACAATAGGCAATACTATCGCCACGGCATAACGCAAGCCGAAAGTCAATACCCCATATTCTCCCGCTACCAGCTGATAGGCAAGGGACTCGGGCAAGAAGGCGGTAACGCCTCTGGCCCAGGCCGCAATAACAGTTTGATAGATGTTTTCAAACAGGTCGACCAAATAACCGGCGCCAAAGCCCCCTACAAACTTGTATAAACCAAAGTAAAGCAGCAGCAGAGCCGCCGGAATGCCTGTCAGAGGCTTTACGGTCAAATAACCTAACCCTTTTTCTTTAGGAGGAATCCCTTTTTTCATAATGTCCTTTAAAAGCATACCGGCATATTTAAGTTGGAACCTGGCCAGGATTAAGAGGGGGGAGGGCAGCATTTTTTCTCGCAAAGCAAAAAGGTTTTTTATAAGCTTATCGCTGTCTTGCCGCTCTTTTTTTTGAACTAGATTTTCTATTTCCTTATCACCGCAAAGCAACAAGAGAGCCAGCGCTTTTTTCTTGATCCCGTAATTTCCTTTAATAAAGGGTAATATTCGGGAAATAGCCTCTTCAAACAACGGAGGGTAAAGAAGGGTAGGGGCTTGTAACAAAAGCCTGTTTTCGTGCAAGGATTTAAGAATCTCTCTTTTCAAAACCGTTATACCTTTTTTTTTAACAAGCGTTGTTGGCACAACAGGGATCCCAAGAAGTTCAGCAAGCTTCCCGGTATCTATGTCAATTCCCCATTTCTCTGCTTCATCCATCATGTTCAATACCAGAATAACCTGAAAACCCGCTTCTAAAAGCTGTAGCGTTAAAGGCAGCATCCGGGTGAGGTTTTTGGCATCCACCACCTGCAAAACCAAGGCTCCGGTGCCGTCGAAAAGGACTCTACGAGCCACTCTCTCTTCTTCTGTCAGGGCAAAAAATGAATACATGCCGGGAGTATCAATTATTTCGACCTTTTTACCGCGGATTACAGCCTTACCCCGGAATATATCCACGGATGTGCCGGGATAGTTCGAGACGGTAGTGTAGCTGTGGGTTAAGTGGTTGAATAAAAGGCTTTTACCGACGTTGGGGCTTCCGACCAGGATTATTCTTTGGGCCAGGGCAGAAGACCTTTTTATTTTTGTCGCCATAACTCGCCTCCGGTTTCTTTCTTGTAGAATTTTATGGCAGCAATCCTTTAACCATGACAGTTAACCTTAAGAATATTTTCTTAAGGCCGGGGTAATATATAAGCGTTCTAAAATATGATGAATTTCGGCCGGTGAGGTGAAAGGATGAACGGTTTTAACCTTATTGCCCTGGCAGTTGTGCTCGTATCGGGTTTAGCCATGGCTGTTCAAGGATCCCTCAATTCCGTTTTAAGTAAAATTACAGGCCTTTTGGAAGCCGCCATGATCGTGCATATTATCGGGTTAACCTTTCTCTTTGTTCTGTCTTTGCTTAAATGCGGGAAAGGAAGCATCTTAAATATTACCGAAGCACCCTGGTATACTCTCTTAGGAGGGCTTCTGGGAGTAATCATCATCTACGGGGTTATGTATGGGATTCCTAAGCTGGGGGTGGCTGTCGCCACGACCGGCATTATCGTCGGTCAGGTTGCGACGGCGCTCTTGATTGACCACTTCGGCCTTTTTGGACTGGAGAAAATCCCTTTTTCCTGGACTAAAGGTGTCGGTCTTATCCTCCTTGCCGCCGGGGCCAAGCTGATGCTGGTCAAATAACAACCTTCAAAAAACTAAAGAACACCCTCAGGTGTTCTTAAAGAAAATAATCTTCTTATAAGAGGTATTATTCCCTTGCTCCCCGTCCTCCCCGCTTGGAGTCCGTATTTTTTTTCAAATCTTGTAAGCGTTCATCGCTTTCCTTTAAAAAACGAGCTAATTTGTCTTCAAATGTAGCGGCGTTAACCTTAACGCCTCCGCCTTTGCGGTAACCCTTTTCGGCCTGTTTGATAGATAGGCCAATTTTACCGCCATTATCAACAGACAGTACTTTTACTTTTACCTTATCCTGCTTTTTCAGGAATTCATTAATATCCTTTACATACGTGTTGGCTACTTCCGAAATATGAACCAGGCCTGTCTGCCCGTTTGGCAGCTCTACGAAAGCCCCAAAGTGGGTAATCCCTGTTACCACCCCTTCGATGATGCTGCCCACTTCAATTGACATACAAAAAATTGCCTCCTCCTAAGTGTAAATCTAACGTTATTATATCTACGCCAACGCCTATTTGTCAATATCCTACCTGCGTTCCTCACTCTTCTTCAATAATATTTAAGACAACTTCTCCCGGCCTGATCATTCCAAGTCTACCTCTGGCCAATTCCTCAAGGTAATCTGGATTGTTTAGGAGCTCCACTTCTTCCATTAATAAATTGTTTTCTTCCTTAAGCCGGGCAACATCCTGCATTAAGCCGTTTACTTCCTCCTTTAACTGAAAATAACGGACACACTGAGAAAAAAACAAAAAACAAAAATAAAGCAGCAGGATCCCGATAAATATAAGCAAAATTTTGTTTTTTTGGATTTTTTGCTCCTGCGGTTTATTCCTCTTTGCAGGCAGCACAGCAAGGCCCCTGATACTTTCCTGGCGATTAACCATGTCCTTTCCCCCCAAAGCCCCGGCCTCCTATAAATAGTTTGAAAGCAGATAATAGACGGCAAATAAAATGACTGCCAAACCGATGATACGAAAAGCCACTTTTTTAACAAACCTGGTTACCAGGTACAGGACAACGATAAGGGCGGTGATTTGCCACCATTCCACACGAGATCCCTCCACTTATTAAAAGGGCATATTGCCCTTTTCTTTATTTTAGGGAAAATTCCTGCTACTTTGATCTGTCTAAAAAATTACTTTTCCATTTTTTTATGAGTGCCTTCCCCCCCCGGCCTATTATTTTCCCTTTTTCCTTCCCATAAACAGCCCAGCCTTTACCTAAACGCCGTAAAAAAAGGAAAGGAAACAAAACAACTTTGATGATATAGACAAAAAAGGCAACTGCCTTCCTGAAAAAATAACCGGTTTTTTCAACCACGAACAGAAAGGCTTTTAATAACCGTTGAAAAATACGGAGAACGTAGACGCTAATACAAAGATAATACAAAATTATACCGGCGCTTATACCGATAAAAACAAACAACCTGATTTCTCCCCAATTTACCGCCAGAAGAACCAGGAAAACTATAACTGTCACCAGGAGAGAGAAAACCAGGTCAAAAAAAAAGGCGGCACGTCGCGAAGGTTTCCCAAAATAACGACAGGTCCTGTAAAAATCAAAAAGTGTCCCCAAAATAAGGCCCAGGAGCACGGTTACGGAAAAATAAAGTCCCTGGACAGCTACCAATTCATCTCCCATCGAATCCCCCGCTCCTTATTTGTCCTTTTTACCTTTTGATGCTCTTATTTGAATATTCGCTCCATTATGCTTTTCCCTTTGTGCCGGCGTCCCTTGTCTTCTGCATAAACCAGTTCCAGAATCAGCCCTTCTATGCACAGCTCTCCCTGTTCCAGATCCAGTTGTTTGATATCAAGGTTTTCTCCCCGGATAGCCAGGAGCCCCAGTTCTGTTACCAATACAACCTCTTCCTCGTCAAAACTGTCAACATGAATCACGCCTGAAACCTTCAAATCCTCCCGGTCATTAATGCTGACATGGTGCTTGTAAGATTGGGGCTTTTGACCGTAACGGTCCTCCATGCCTTCCCCTCCTTTTATACTTGTCTTACAAAATCCTATGTAGGACAAGAAAAAATAATTCTTAAAGTTACTCAAAAATACCGAAAAAAAAGGCTGATAAATTTTATCAGCCCCAAAGCTTCACGATCTCGACGTTTCGGTAAAAATAGTCCACAATATCTTCAGGTTCCCTGCCTTGTTCCGCCAATGCCCTGGCTCCCCATTGGCACATACCGACGCCGTGGCCATATCCCGTTCCGCCCATAACCAAGCAGTCATCCTGCAGTTCTAAATCTTCAATTAAAGTAGAACGCATTTCCTTGCTGCCTAAGGCAAGACGGAATTCCGCCCCCGCTATTTCCACATCATTAACCTTGATGGCCGCCGCCCTGCCTGAGGGCCCTTTTTCCGTTATTTCCACACTGTTTACAGGCCCGGGGTCCCGTCCGGTTTTAGCGGTTACTGCCTCGCGGACTTCGTCAAGGGAAAAAGAAACCTGCCAATCTCTTTCTTCGGGAGGTATAATTGCCGTGCCGGGGCTGTCTACAATCTGGATATAGTCCGGGTTTCCTTCTTCAAAGGCCAGCCCTTCATCGGCTTCCGCGGTCTTTGTGCCCGCATAAGCATGAAACCAAGCTCTGATAAATTCCCCGTCTTTAACAATGACCTTACCTCTTGTTTCCTCAACCGCCTGGCGGACATTAGCGCTAATTTTTTCCGGTGCGTAAGCTTGGAATTCTTCAATATCCGAAGAGGCATGAGCATCCCTGTTAGGTACTCCGCCCTGGTCGTCAATTTTTTGGAGGGTAAATGTCCTGGCGATTATCGCCTGGGCTGCCAGAGATTCCACCGGCCAATTAGGATCCATTTCCGCCGCCACTACTCCCATGATATATTCTTCAAAGGGAACCGTTTCAACTGTCTCCTCTTCGGTAATATAAACTCGCAGGTTTGGTTCTTCCCTTTCCTCGCTTCCCAGTTCCTCAGGCACGTCGGGCACTTCAGGCTCTTCTGGCTCTATAAGTCCTTCCCCGTTATCCCTAAGCGGCTTGGTTGACAAACGGCAACCTGAAACAAGCTGCGTTAAGATTAATGCTACAATAAAAATATGGGTTATTGTCCGCTTATTAGCCATTTTTGTTCCTCCCAAAAATGCTTAGTCATGCTTAGTATTTTTCTCGGAGGACAAAATATGCCTAAACATAAAAATTAGGTTCAAAAAGAACCTAATTTTTATTGCCGCTTTTACCTTTTTATCCTACTTAACGTTTTCTTTTAAAGCTTTACCTGCTTTAAAAACGGGTACCTTAACCTCAGGAATTTTTATCGCTTCACCCGTTGCAGGGTTGCGGCCCTCTCTTGCTTTCCTGTCCCGGACGTCAAAGGTACCAAACCCGATGATCTGAACTTTTTCCCCTCCCGCTAAGGCTTCCCCGATGCTTTCAAAAACTGCACTTACTACTTTTTCCGTGTCCTTTTTCGTCTGCTCAGCTTTTTCTGCTACAACGCTGATAAGTTCAGATTTGTTCACACAAATCCCTCCTATACCATAATTTATATTAGAGTAATAACATTTAGTAGCTTATTCGAGATAACTTTTCCAATTCCTTCTTCCATAACCTTATTTTTTGCCATCGTTGCTGATTTTTTTAGCCTCCTCCCACCAGGCGTCTAATTGCTCCAAACTGAATTGGCTAAAATCCCCTCCCCTTTTTTTAACTTGTTTTTCGATATAAGAAAATCTCCGGCAAAATTTATCGTTTGCGGCAGCTAGAGCCACTTCCGGATTAATATACAAAAACCTGGACACATTCACCAAAGCAAAGAACACGTCGCCGAGTTCTTCTTCTATCTTATCCGAATCAGCGGTATTATATACAATTTTCAGTTCCTTCAACTCTTCCGCCAGCTTTTCCGAGGCTCCCTTAATATCAGGCCAATCAAACCCCAAGGCCGCTGCCTGGCTTTGTATTTTATTTGCCCTAAGCAGGGCGGGAAGCTCCCGGCCGGTCTTAGCCAGATCCCCCCTGGCTTTATTTTCTCCCTCTTTTATTTCCTGCCAGGTCTTCAACACTTCCTTTGAATTGGCCAGTTTCAAAGAGCCGAAAACATGGGGATGACGCCTGATTATTTTTTCCGCTATCCCTTCGATTACATGATATATATTAAAGGCACCCTCTTCGCGGGCTATCTGGGCATGAAAAACCACCTGGAGCAGCAGATCGCCCAATTCTTCAACCAAAGAAGCTTGATCACCCTTGTTGATGGCATCAACAACTTCATAGGCTTCTTCCAAAACATAAGGCCGTAATGAACGGTGGTCTTGTTCCCTGTCCCAGGGGCAGCCCTCCGTACCGCGCAATGTTTCCATAAGCTTAAGCAGGGAGCCGAGCCCTCCCGGCAGGGCAGGTACGTAAAGGGCAGACGGACAGCCTGCTTTCTGACTATCCAATGCATGCAGCGGTATTTTATTAATTTCTGCCTCCTCAACGGCTTGTCCTATGGTTACTAAGGTTACAGGATAGTCAGCGGGGAAATAAGCCGTTAACTTCTCTTGAACCTTCGAAGCTGCCAGAGGATTATCTGCTTGATAAATAAGCAGGTCTTCCCGGGGTAAGTCTTGAAGGGGGTCAAGTTCAGAGGCGTTTAGAATAGTAATGCCCTGAGAAAAATCAAGGCCAAGGATCCCCATAAAGACTTCTATAAGGCTTTCTCCGCCTATAACCTCCAGTTTTACTTTTGCCCTTCGAGCCTTAGCATAAATATATTTTACGGATCGCTCCCCCTCTAAAGGATGGCCCGGAAGAGCATAGGCAACTTTGCCGGCCGTTACCGCCTTATTAACAACGAGGGAGGCTATTCGTTCACAGATATTCTCGCAAGCATCTGCCTGCTCAGAAAGATGATCTAAAGTTTCAAAACTGATGCCTTTCTCTTTCAAAAAGGAAACAACAGAGTGTTTTCGCGTTTTTAATAACAAAGGTGAAACTTTTTCAAGGACTTCCATAGCCCCCAAGGTCAAACCTTCCTTCCCGCCGGGGCCTAAACCTACCAGATAAATAGTTGCCACGTAAACGTACCTCCTGTCGGTCATGGGAAGCTATTGTTTTAAAAACCCGAGCTTTTCCGCCACAGCTAATATTTTTGGACCCAATCTGGGTATTGTCAGCAAATCCTCCCTGTCAATCCCACCTGCAACTAACAGCGCCAGGAAATACAACAGCATGCCTGCCCCGATAGCCGAGAGGGTGGCAGCGGTATTGGCCTTTTCGAAGGATAAAGCCAATATAGATCCCTCAAATAACGGCATACTGAAATAATACCACAAGCGGACAGCCAGGCCCATGAAGACAACAGCAAAGAGAGGCCTGAACAAAAATTTAGAGATATCAAACTTCAACCCGGTAGTTGCCTTAACCCTGTAAAGGTTCAATAAAGACGCCAGGGCAAACCCCACCACCGAGGCCACGGCAGCACCCCGGATATTTAACGAAGGGATACCTATCAGGATCCAGTTCAGGACCAATTTAACAGTAGACCCCAACAGCAAGTGAATAAGAGGTAGCTGCGTTTTGCCCATTCCCTGGAGGATCCCCGAGGTTACCTGGAAAAGGGCAATAAAGATAACAGCATAAGCCAAAATGGTCAAGGGTTCGCCGGCGGGGGCGTTTTTATAAAGCAAGATGGAAATAGGTTCTGCCAAGACACTTAAACCCACGGCGGCAGGCAAACCCAAGAGAAAGCTTAAGCGTACTGCCAGGGAAGTCCTGGAATGAACCAAGTCTCTGTTGTTTAAGGCAAGGGCCTCCGAGATGGCGGGAACCAGGCTAACCGCCAGGGCTATCGTGACAATCTGGGGGATATGAATCAGGGGTGCAGCCATGCCCGTGAGCTGGCCGTATAAAGCCATCCTGCTTGCCTTGTCAAACCCCGCTTCTGCTAAGCGCATGGGCACAACAGTCAAGTCAATTAAACTGATGATGGGCATTACCAAGTGGCTTAAGGTTATCGGTATGGATAAGGAAAAAATACTTAAAGCGATACTGTAAGAGCTTTGCTGGGCATGGAGAACTTGGCCTTGAACGTTTTGGTCGAAACTTTTCCGATCCCGGAAATAAATAACCAGCAGCACCAGCAGTCCCGCTATAGCCCCTGCGGCAGCTCCGAAGGTGGCGCCTGCCGCCGCCCATTCCAAGGAGTTATTGATGAGGAATAAAACTAGGGCAAGAGAGACAACCACCCGCGCCAATTGCTCAAAAAGTTGGGATAAGGCTGTAGGGAGCATCTTCTGCTGGCCTTGAAAATAACCCCTGAAAGTTGACATGATGGTTACAAAAAAAATAGCCGGTGAAATGGCAACAATAGGATAATAAGCCCTGGCGTCCTGGGCAACCCTCTCCGCAATAAAACCGGCGTTTAAATACATGGCAACCGAAATAAAGAGGCCGCTAACCGCTAATATCTTTATAGCCAGGCCGAAAACCCGCCGGGCGCCCCGGTAATCTTCCACACTTAAGTACTGGGAGATTAACTTAGAAATTGCAATCGGCACTCCTGCCGTTGATATAGCCAACAGAGCGCTGTAAACGGGATAAGCCACCTGATAAAGGCCTATGCCCTCATCCCCGATAATACGGGCCAGGATAATCCTGAAGCCGGCGCCGATAAATCTGACGGCAAAGCCGGCAACGGTCAGGATTAGCGCTCCTCTGACAAAAGACTGACGTCTCATTATTTAGTTTCCTTTCTCCTGATATAATCTTATGGCTACTTCTGACCCTTATTATAGCAGTACAGGTAATAATTAACCATAGCTTGTTTTTAAATAAAAAAGCAGTAACTTGAAGTTACTGCTTTGCTGCCTTTGACCGAAGCAAAACTACTGTTCCATCTGTTTAGCCAGAAAACCGGCAGCCGTTTCGGCCAGTTTCAGTTCCAAGCTCCCCATTTTCACGTTTCTGTCCTTGGTGCCTAATAGTACTGCTCCAATCGGGTCGCCTTCAGCAATAATCGGCGCAATAACCTCTGAAACAAACTTCGGTACACCTTCATCTTCCCCTTCGCGGTAGAAAGAGTGTTCTGCTGTATTTTCTATGAGGACGCTTTTTCTAGTCTCCATGACTTTTTCTACAGCACTACTCAAGGGTTTGTTTAAAAATTCTTTTTTCGGTGCACCAGCTACCGCGATTATGGTATCCCTGTCAGCGATACAAGATACATGGTTCATAGCTTCATGCAAGGAATCGGCATATTCTTGGGCAAATTCCCCTAATTCGCCAATGGGGGAGTACTTCTTTAAGATGACTTCCCCGTCCCTGTCAACAAAGATTTCCAGGGGATCTCCTTCCCGTATCCTGAGGGTTCGCCTTATTTCCTTTGGTATTACTACCCTTCCCAAGTCATCGATTCTTCGTACGATTCCTGTTGCTTTCACTTTATCCCCTCCTTTTTCTACATTTAGATGCTTTTTACACCTCATACTGATAGTATATATACTTAAGGAGGGCTTTATTCAATTTTTTGATAACCTTTTATAAATCCTAAAGGGTAACTTCCAGGTCTGCATTATCCCACAGATCCTCGACATAAAGGCCAAAGACTTCCTGCTCTTTAACAGCCCTGACTTGATCCTTAACTTCTTCAAAATCATGATAAACGGTCTCTGTTTTTTCACCGGCTTTTATTATATGCCAACCATGAGCGGATTTAACAGGTTCACTGATTTCTCCTGCCTCAAGAGCTAGGGCTCCTGCCAGAAAAGCTTGATCCCAATTAGTATCATCGGCATGAACTTCGCCAATATAACCCCCGTTTTCTTCAACAGAAGAATCCAGGGAGATTTCTTTTGCCAAAGCAGTAAAATCTTCATTGCCTTCTATAAGCCGGCCATAAACGTCCCGGGCTTCATCTTCCGTTTCCACAAGGATATGACTTGTTTCAACATAGCCCGCTTCTTTGATCAGCAAGACCGGATGTTCGTCGGCATAAGCCCGCACGTCTTCTTCCGTTACTCCTTGCTTGACATGGTCGAACAACACTTGCCCGGCCACTTCGGTATAAGCAAGTTCCTCCAATTGCGCCTCGCTGATTTTAAGTTCCTTAAGTTTCTGTTGATATGACTCTTCGCTTTCATAAACATCGTTAATAAAATAATTGCGCGCATCTTTCAAAGAAGTATCCAGTGCCGCTTCCGTTATTTCCAGCTCTAATTTTTCTACCTCATTTTTAATTAAAATATTACCAATCAAAAAATCAAGGTAATATTGCTCAATATAGGCCTTTTCTTCCTTGTCCTTAAGCGCATCTTCCAAATCTGGGTAATAAAGTTTCACTACTTGAAGAAAATCAGCCAATTGGCTTTTTCTAATCTCTTCGCCTTCTACCACAGCAACGACTTTATCTTCTATAAAAAGCTTGTAACAAACAGCTAAAGCAAGGATGACGATTAAGCTGATAATAAAAGCGCTAAGCTTAAAATTTTTCCTAATCAATGAAACACTCCCTTTCTTCTATATTCTCTGTTCACAGGCACCTTAAGACACAATCCCATTATAACGGAGGACATGTTACTAAGCAAGGTTTTTTATATCTCCTAATAGTTCCAGCAAAAATTCCAAAAGTTCCTTTTCAGTAAATCCTCGGCGGGATACTTTAAGCGAGATACCTCTTCCCATAACAATTTTTAACCTGCCATCCTTAGCCCGCACGAGTTTCAAGAGCTTTTCCGAATCAAACCTCAGCTCGGGAGAAAATATAATTTTTATAATTTCATTTTCTTCCCGCAGGGATTCCACACCGCTTTCGAGGGCTGCCACCTTCAACACTGCCGCTAAAAAAAGGTTTTCAACGGCTTGAGGCAAAGGACCGTATCTGTCCCTAATTTCTGTCTTTATATCCTCTAAGTCACTTATCCCGGCGGCAGCGGCAATTTTTTGGTAAAAGGCAATTTTTTGTGCCTGTTCGGGAACATATTCCGAAGGCAGGTAGGCATTAATATTGATCTCCACCCTTACTTCCGGCTTGGCCTCGGGTAAGCCGGTTCCTTTCAAAGCCGAAACCGCATTTTCCAGTAAACGGCAATAAAGGTCAAACCCTACGGCCGCGACAAAACCATGCTGTTCCGGCCCCAAAATATTCCCTGCTCCCCGGATTTCCAGGTCCCGCAGGGCAATTTTTAAGCCCGACCCCAGCTCGGTAAACTCCCTGATAGCCTGGAGGCGTTTTTCCGCTATTTCCGATAAAACCTTGTCTTTTTGATAAGTGAGATAGCAATAAGCAACCCTGTCGGAACGCCCCACCCTCCCTCTTAATTGGTACAATTGGGCTAAACCTAGTTTATCGGCGTCATAGATTATCATTGTGTTTACGTTAGGCAAATCCAGGCCGGCTTCAACTATCGTAGTGCTTATCAGCAAGTCATAATTTCCTTCAAGAAAATCCAACATCACCTTTTCCAGCCGTTTCTCCGGCATCTGCCCGTGACCTAGGCCGATACGTATCCCCGGTAACAGTTTTTTAAGGTGAGAGACCCATTTTTCAATGTTTTGCACCCTATTAAAAACAAAGTAAACCTGCCCGCTCCGGCGTACTTCTCTTTGGACAGCCTCCTTAAGCAAATAATCACTGTATTCCGTTACATAAGTCTGGATAGGATACCGGTCTTCCGGCGCTGTTTCAATAACGCTCAAATCTCTGGCACCGGCCAAGGACATGTGTAAAGTACGGGGGATGGGAGTAGCCGTTAAGGTTAAAACATCAACGTTTTTCTTCAACATTTTTAATCGTTCCTTGTGTTTGACACCAAAACGCTGTTCCTCATCCACAACTAAAAGTCCCAGGTCTTTGAAATGGATATCTTTTGATAAAAGACGGTGGGTTCCCACCACCAGGTCGACCTTGCCCAGCTTGATATTCCTGATGGTTTCCTTCTGGACGGCTGAAGTACGAAAGCGGCTCAAAAGGTCAACACTAATAGGGAAGCCTGCGAATCTCTCCAGGAAATTGCGGTAATGCTGCTGAGCCAGGATAGTGGTTGGCACCAAAAATGCCGCTTGTTTTCCGTCCAGGATAGCTTTAAAAGCTGCTCGCAGGGCCACTTCTGTTTTGCCGTAGCCAACATCGCCGCAAATCAGGCGATCCATAGGCCTTTCATTTTCCATATCCTTTTTTACTTCTTCTATCGCCCGCAGCTGGTCGGGAGTTTCCGGGTAAGGGAACCTTTCCTCGAACTCTCGCTGCCAAGCCTGGTCGGGAGAAAATTTATAGCCCTTTAAAGCTTCCCTTTCCGAATATAAAGCCAGCAGTTCCCGAGCCAATTCTTCAACGGATTCCCTGACCCTTGTTTTAACCCTGCTCCATTCCTGCCCCCCCAGGGTAGAAAGTTTCGGGGTTTTGCCTTCCACACCCACATATTTTTGGATAGTATCAATCTGTTCCGTCGTTATATATAGCTTGTCGGTACCGCTGTATTTTATATAGAGATAGTCTTTCTTCACGCCGCCTATTTTCAAGGGGACAATACCCTGATAACTGCCTATACCATGCTGTTCGTGAACAATATAGTCCCCTACCTTAAGTTCGCGGTAGTCCGCCAAACGCAGGCTTTCCTTTCCTTTCGGCCTTTTCCGTATTTTCCTGGGTCGGGCCAATAGCTCTCCTTCCGTTAAATAAACAAGTTTTGCCTGTGGGAGAATAAAACCGTTGTCCGGATGGGTTGAAACAATAAGGGATACTCCTGGCGGCGGGGCTAAGGGACCGTCCTTATGCCTAAGCAGCAGGGAGTCGATATTTTCTTCATCAAATATTTTTTTAAGGCTTAAAGCTCCTTGTTCTCTGGAAAAAGCTAGCACAATCCGATAGCCTTGACTTTTCCACTCTCTGACCTCCCCGGCCAGGATGTGCCATTGTTCCTGATAATGAGGCGGCAAGGCTGCTTTGACTTTTATTTCCGACCGCGGCTCAAGATAACTTGTCTTACGGGAAAACAAGGAAAAAGCCGCTATTTTACCCGGGTAAGCCGCAACCATAGCAGGAAACTCCCAGAAATACTCGGCCTGGGTGGGGAGAATCTCCCCGGCGAGCAGGAGGGAAGCTTTCATGTCGTTCAACTGTTGTGAAAGCTTTTGCCAGGCCTCTTCAAGCCTGAGAGGTTCATCTAAAATGAGAGTACTGTCTTGGGGCAGGTAATCCAAAAAAGATGCTCCCTTGCCGTAGTAATAACAAAGGAAATGCTCCGCGCCGGAAAAAATATTTTCAGCATCAAGGCGGGCAGTAATTTCCGCTGCCCTCTGCCTAACCTTATGAGCAGCTTCCTCTTTCCCTTCTTTCCCCAACTGCCCCGCCATTACTTCCGCTTCTGTCCGAATTTTATGACCCACCATATCGGTTGAACCCTGGGGCAAAAAATATTCACCTGCTGGGTATACTGCTACCTCTTTAACGCTTTTTATCGACCGTTGGCTCTCCGGTTCAAAATAACGCAGGGATTCGATATTGTCGCCAAAAAATTCTATCCTTACCGGCACTTCCATGCCGGTGGGATAAAAATCGAGGACGCCTCCTTTAAGGCTCACCTGGCCCTTCTCTTCGACCAGGGCCGTTCTTCTATAACCCAAATCAATAAAACGGGAAATTAAGTCTAGAGGCGACACTTCATCTTCTACCTTAAGCGTAAAAACCCCGTCCCGCCAGACGTCGGGAGGAAGAAGGCGGGGCAGCAAAGCGGCAATCGTAGTAACATAGATGTTTTGCTTGTTTACCACCAGTTCTCTTAAAACTTTGGCGCGGTCATTGGCAATCTCTCTGCTTTGGCTGAATAGACCCGGAATCAGCAAGGGGTTCTCCCCCGGGAACAACGTTACTCCCTGCGGTATCACTGCCTTTAAGTCGGCGGCTATTTTTTCCGCCCCGGTGTTATCCGCGGTTATTACCAGAAGGGGGCCGCTGCTTCCGGCCGAAAGGGCGGCCATAATCAGATGTTTTAAAGATCCCTCCAAACCGGAAAAAAGACAATTCCCTTTCATTTCATGGTACTTATTAGCTTCAAGAATGGCTGCCGCTTCTTTTATTAAAAAATCCACATCTATTCCTCCCGGACACGGAAAAAAAGCCCGATAGCTTTACTATCGGCCCTTCGACTTTATATTAGTTATGTTCTATTATTTATATCCTTAAATTATACCTTCCCTTTTAACTGCCGTCAATGCTTCGGTAAGTCTAAAGGCTTAATTTTCACCAAGCAGTATCCGCTGCCTATCAGGCTCAACCTTTCCCGCCGGTCGGCAATAATTTCATTAAATGCTATTATGGTTAAAATAATCGGACCCTATACGCCCTAAAGGCTTCAACTCTGGGACTGAGGCTGCCAGGCAGGATAAGAACCCAGTACTTTCAAGAAAGGAACCTTTTCTCTTACCTCTGCCAGGACAGTTTTAATCACAGCTTCTTCCAGATGTCCCCTGCAATCAAGAAAAAAGATATATTCTCCTAGAACCCTTTTTGCCGGACGGGATTCTATTTTCGTCAAGTCGATACCGGCCTCGGCAAAGACCGCCAGCACCCGGTAAAGGAGGCCCGGCCCTGTCCCCACGGAAAAAAGAAGCGAGGTCTTATCGTTCCCCGAAGGCAGCGGGGTTTCTTGGCCTAAAACGGCAAAGCGGGTCTGGTTACAGGCTTCTTCCGGCAAAACCGCCTTGAGCGGGACAAGCCCGTAGATCTCACCGCTTCTTTTAGAGGCTAGAACCGCAGCCCTTTTATTTTTACCGGCAGCCACAGAAACCGCCGCCGCCCCAGTGCTTAAATGTGGTATTTCTTTAACTTCGGGGAAATGGGCCGCCAGAAAAGGACGGCATTGGGCCAAGGCCTGGGGGTGGGAATGGATTTCTTTTATTTTTTGGGGGTCTACTCCCGGCAGGGTAAAAAGATAATGCTGGATTGCTAAGATTATTTCCCCCGTAATTGTTATCTCCTCGTCAACCAGGATATCCAGGGTTTGCCCAACCGAGCCTTCCCGCGAATTTTCCAGGGGCAGGATACCCTTATTGGCCTCGCCCCGGCGGATTGACGCAATCACCTCTTCGGAGGTTGCCAGGGGAAGGTAATATTTTTCCGTCACATCTTTATGCCATTCAAAGGCCGCCTCCTCGGTAAAGGTACCCTGGGGACCTAAATAAGAAATGATTTCCGTCATTTTGCACAACCTTCTCTCGTGATTAATTCTTCATCCTTCTTATCCTGCGCCGACAGGCCGGGGAAGGTCCTCCCCACCGCCGCTGCCACGGGGAGCAATTCAGCCATCAAGTCGCCAAAATGCTCCAGCGTTAAAGATTGAGGGCCGTCACATAAAGCCCGGGAAGGATCCGGGTGTACCTCAATCAGCAGCCCGTCGGCGCCCGCCGCCACCGCCGCCCGGGAAAGGGAAGGAACCAGCCGCCAGTCTCCCCCGCTGTGACTCGGATCGACTATAATGGGGAGATGACTGAGCTTCTTGATCAGCGGCACGGCACTGATATCCAAGGTATAGCGCGTCGCCGTTTCAAAAGTCCGAATACCCCGTTCGCATAAGATAACATCATAGTTCCCTTCCGCCATGATATATTCCGCCGCCATCAGCCATTCTTCCAGAGACGCCGCCAAGCCTCTTTTCAGCAATACCGGCTTGCCTGACATACCGGCCTCTTTCAGCAAGGGGAAGTTCTGCATGTTCCGGGCGCCTACCTGTAAAATGTCGCTGTACCGGCCGACAAGCTCAACTTCGGCAGGGGTTAGGGTTTCCGTCACGACTAAAAGCCCCGTTTCCCTGGCAGCTTCCCGAAGGAGCTTTAACCCTTCTTCGGCCATACCCTGAAAGTTGTAAGGGGAGCTGCGGGGCTTAAAGGCACCTCCCCTCAGAATCTTGGCTCCCTTATCCTTTACGGCCCGGGCTGTTTTAAATAACTGCTCTTCGCTCTCAACGGCACAGGGGCCAGCCATAACAACTATTTCTTTACCGCCGACGACGACATCTCTTATTTTAACAAGAGTATCTTCTT
>CAZYHL010000002.1:0-34256 GCA_964646795.1 uncultured Syntrophomonadaceae bacterium | reverse complement strand
GCGCCTGCCTTGGCTAGGGAAGGAAGGCTGGAGGCCTTAAAAGATCCTTTTTCCCTGCTGCATGAACTGGCGGCAACTGAAGGCGTTATTACAGCTGAAATGGTCTCCGAGGCCTATGACAGGGGCGATATTGCTGCCGCCATTGCTTTTAAACGCTGTGCCGGTTGGCTGGGTATCGGTTTAGCAGGACTCATTAATATATTCAACCCCGACCGGGTCATTATCGGCGGTGGCTTGAGCCTTGCTGGGGACAAACTGCTTGCCGCCGTTAAGGCTCAAGTGGCAAGACATGCCATGCGGGAACAGGGGAGGCACGTCAAAATAATCCTATCTCCATTAAGGAATAAGGCAGGCCTTTACGGAGCCTTGGCCCTGGCCATGTCGGGTTAAAACAAGCTAAACAAGGAGGGTTACATTGTGACTGATACAGTTTTTTACTGTTTTCCCGCCTGAAGCACGTGTCGAAAAGCAAAAGCGTGGCTTTTGCAGCAAGGCGTTGATTTGATTTACCGGGATATCCTCAAAGACCCTTTTAAGGAAGAAGAATTAAAAGCCTTGGCCGCCCAACACGGTTTAAAGGCAAAAGAATTGATTAATAAAAAAAGCCGTACCCTAAAAAAAATGGGTGTGGATCCGGAAAACATCGGAGAGGAAGAAGCTGTTAAGGTAGCCGGTGAAAATCCCAGGGTTCTGATACGACCAATCATAACCAGAGGAGAGAAAATTGTCCTGGGGTTTAAGACCCCGGAACTGGAGGCAATTTTGTAAACGGAGGCGTTTTTATTGGCTCTCAGGCTTATTATCGGCCGGGCAGGCAGCGGTAAGACTCATCTATGCATGCATGAGATCAGGGAAGAATTAAAGATAAGTCCAAAGGGGCCGCCTCTCATCTACATAACACCGGAGCAGGCTACCTTTCAGGCGGAATATGCCCTTCTCGGTTCCTCCGACATCCGAGGCAGCATCAGAGGCCAGGTTTTGAGTTTTCGCCGTTTGGCTTTCAAGGTGATGCAGGAGGCGGGCGGAGACCGGCGGATTTATATAGATGATGTCGGCAAGGCCATGGTAGCCCGCAAAGTTCTGGAGAGATGCCGGACGTCTCTTAAAGCCGCCAAGATAAGCAGCCGACGGGAAGGTATCGTGGAAAGAGTCGTTGAGGCTTATAATGAGCTGAAAAGTTCCCGGGTCTCCCTTGAACAGCTTGAGGCTGTTACCGACAGCAAGGCTTTATCGCCCCACTTAAGACAAAAAATAGCCGACCTGGCGCTCATTATGGAACATATTAGGACGGAGCTGGCAGCCGATTATCTGGATGCAGAGGAGTGTTTGGATTTACTTGCCGCCGGGGTTTCCCAATCTGCTTTTTTAAAAAAAGGCAGGATTTGGCTGGACGGATTCCACAGCTATACCAACCAGGAACTGGCGGTTATAAGAGAACTGCTCAAACACACGGCTGAAGTTACCGTAACTTTTTGCCTGGACAGGGATTACCCTCCCGGCGAGCTTTTAAACGAATTAAATCCTTTTTTCCCTGCCGCGCGAGCTTTAATTCTTTTGAAGCAGGAAGCCTGCTTGCTGAACTTGCCGGTAGTTGTCCAAGTGTTGAAAAACGAACCTCCTTACCGTTTCCGCGAGAGTGCTCCGCTGGCCCATCTGGAAAAGGAGTTTCACAGCTATCCCCCCGTACCCTTTGGTGATAAAGAGGGAGGGGAGTTTCCCCGTCTGCGTCTGGTGACGGCAGCCAACCGACTGGCGGAAGTGGAAGGTGTTGCCAGGGAAATTATCTCTCTGGTCAGGGATAAACAATTGCGCTGGCGGGATATTGCCGTCATGGCGGGGGAAATAGAAGCTTACCGCCACCTTTTGAAGGCGGTTTTTGCCGATTATGAAATCCCTTTTTTTCTGGATGAAAAAAGGGATGTGCTTAACCACCCCCTGGTGGAGTTTTTGCGTTCGACCCTGGATGTATTAAGTCATAACTGGCCTTATGAAGCCTGCTTTCGTTGCGCTAAAACGGAGTTTCTCCTGCCGGCGGGGCTGAAAAAAGAAGAGCTTAAGGAGTGGCGGGAAAGGTTATGCCGCCTGGAAAACTACGTTCTAGCCTTCGGCATAAGAGGCTCCGGCTGGTTCAAGCAGGAAGACTGGCCTTATCAAAAAGCGGATTCCCTGGACGATTTCGGCGGCGGGGAAGCTTCGGGCAAGGCGGAAGCTTTTTTACGAGAAATAAACGACACCCGCAGGCAAATAAGCGCTCCGTTGCTCAAACTAAAGGAAAAAATGAAGGAAGCGGCAACGATCAGAGATAAAACGGCGCTTCTCTTTCAACTGTTGGAAGATACCGCGGTTTACCGCCGCCTGGAAGAGTGGCAGGCTGAAGCTTATGCTGCTGGAAATGCGGAGAAGGGGAGAGAACATCTTCAGGTTTACCGCCTGGTTGTCGCTATGATGGACCAGCTGGTGGAAATAATGGGAGAGGAAAAGGTAGCCTTTTCCTATTTTACCCGCCTTGTGGAGGAGGGGCTGGACAGTCTGCGGTTGAAGCTGGTCCCCCCTTCCCTGGACGGTGTCCTGGTCGGAACACCCCGGCGAACCCGCCCCGGAGCTGTCAAGGCTGTTTTTATCCTAGGGTTAAATGAGGGGGTATTTCCTGCTGCCCCCAAGGAGACAGGCTTCTTTACGGAGGAAGAAAGAGAAGACCTGATTAACGCCGGATTAGAACTGCCGCCCGGAGCCAAGCGGCAGATGCTGGACGAGCAGTACCTGACCTATCAGGTGTTGACCCGTTCCTCCGCATATCTCAGGGTCAGCACTGCACTGGCCGATGCGGAAGGGAAAGCTCTTATGCCTGCCGCCGTCTTTTCCCGGCTCAAGCGTCTTTTCCCTTTGACCATCGAGGAGGAACTTCTTCAGGAACCTAAAGAAGAGGGTGGCATGGCTTACATTGCCCATCCCCGCCGTGCCCTGTCCCACCTTGCAGTAAAGCTAAATGCCTGGGACCGGGGTGAAAGGTTGGCTTCTCTTTGGTGGGACCTCTACAATTGGTATGCTTCGAGGGAAGAATGGCATGAGGAAGTAAAAAGAGTTTTAGCGGGTGTCTTTTATGCCAATAACGAAGAACGGCTTACTGCAAGGACCAGCCGCCGGCTATACGGTTCCGCCCTGGGAGTCAGTGTTTCCCGGCTGGAAAAATATAAGGCCTGCCCCTTCAATCATTTCATCTCTTACGGGCTTCGGCTGCAAGAGCGCCCTGTTTACCGCCTGGACTATCCCGGCATTGGCCGCTTCTACCATGCCGCCCTTTACCGTCTTTTCAAGGCTGTGGCGGAAAAAGGGCTGGACTGGGAGAACCTGGACATAGATTCCCTGGAAAAGATTATCGAAACGGAAGTCGAAAAGCTGATGCCTTTACTGCAGGGAGAAATCCTCCTTAGCTCCAACCGTTACCGTTATCTCGGCAACCAGCTCAAAGAAACAGTTAAAAGGGCCGCACTGGTTATAAGAGAGCAGTTTCGCGGCGGCTGCTTCAAACCGGTAGGTTTGGAAGTCTCTTTCGGCGCAGGAGAAGCGGCGGCGGGTCCCGTTTTTCGTTTGGAGAACGGCACTCTTGTCCGTCTGCGGGGACGGATTGACCGTATTGACATAGCAAGGGGCAGCGACGGCAGGTATTATTTACGGGTGGTGGACTATAAATCGGGTAGCACAAAGCTGGATCCGGCGGAAATATACTACGGCCTTTCCCTCCAGCTTCTTCTCTATCTCGGTATCGCTTTGGATATGGCGGCAGAGCAGTTGGGGGAAGAGGTCCTGCCGGCCGGAGCGCTTTATTTCTCAATCCAGTCTCCCTTGCTGAAAGAAAAAACCCCCCTTTCTCCGGAAGAAGCCCAGAAAAAACTATTCAAGGCCTCCAGAATGGAAGGGAGAGTGCTTAAGGATTTGGAAGCGGCCCGGCTGATGGATAAAAATTTGACCGGCGGCAGCTCGGCGATTGTACCTTTGGCTTTAACAGCCGGAGGTTTCCATAAAAATAGCAGTTTGTTTGAATTGCGGGAGTTTTCAATGCTGGGTGAATTTATTGAAAAAAGTATTAGAGAAGCCTCCCGGGACATAGCAGCGGGCGAAATCAGCATCGCTCCCTCCAGCTTGAAAGAGAAGAAAGCTTGCCGCTTCTGCCCGCATAAGGCGGTCTGCCAGTTTGATCCCAAATTGGCGGGGAACAGGTACCGCTTCTTGCGGTGGGACAAAGATGATGTCATACTGCGGAAAATCGAGGCAGCTGTTACCCGCTCGGAAGAGGAGGGAGATTAATTGACAGAACACAAACCTGACAGGACTACTGAATGGACACGGGAACAGCTGGAAGCCATCACCTTGCCGACCGGGGATCTGCTGGTGGCCGCCGGAGCGGGCTCGGGCAAGACTCGGGTATTGGTTGAGCGAATAATCCGCAAAGTAGTGGCCGGCACAGAGCCCTTAGACCTGGACAGGCTGCTGGTCGTAACCTTTACCAATGCCGCCGCTGCCGAAATGCGCCAGCGCATCGGCAAAGCCCTGGAGGAAGCCATAAAAGAGCAGCCGGACGCATCCCATATCAGGCGGCAGGCTTTGCTGCTGGACAAGGCCTCAATTTCCACGCTTCATTCCTTTTGCGCCGAGGTGTTGCATAAATATTTTTACCTTAAGGATTTGAACCCCTCCTATCGCATTTTAGAGGAAAAAGAAGGAGACCTGCTCAGGCAAGAAATTTTGGAAGCAACCCTGGAAGTATATTATGACGAGAATGAGGAGAACAGCCCTTTTTACCGCCTGGCGGAGGCTTACAGCGGTTCCCGGGGGGATGCCGCCCTGCAGCAGTTGGTTTTGCGTCTTTACTTTTTCTCCCGGAGCCATCCCTGGCCGGAAAACTGGCTCGATGAGACAGCCTGCGCCTTCCGCTTAAACGGGGACGACCCGGGGATTAGCTCCTGGCATCAAATCATAGCCTCAACTGCTTTAATGGAAATAGAAAATATAATCAGCCTGCTCATGGCGGCCGGCGAAACCGCTGCCGCTCCCGGCGGCCCGACTCCCTACCTGGAGACAATCAGCGCGGAGCTAACTGCCTTTAAGAGGCTCAGGGAGGAAGCTTTAAAAGGCTGGCCGGCTTTTTTTGAGGCTGTGCACCAAGCTACTTTCGACAGGCTAAAACCGTTAAAAAAGGATGCTTATGACCCTGCCCCCGCTGAGAGGGCCAGGGAACTCAGGGATAAGGCGAAAAAATATTTTAACAATCTTAAAAAAGAATGTTTCAGCCGTTCCTTTGAGGAACAGAAAGAAGAAATAATGACCCTTGCTCCGCTGGTGGAGGCTTTGGTGCAGTTGACCGGCGCTTTTGCCGACAGGTACAGGGAGGCCAAGGAAGAAAAGGGGCTTTTGGATTTTTCTGACCTGGAGCATCATGCCCTTGCCCTTTTAAGCGGACCCGGTTCCCTTCCCGGGCAGCCTGTGCCGTCTGAGGCGGCTTTGGATTACCGGCGGCGTTTTCAGGAGGTTTTGGTGGACGAATATCAGGACACCAATGAAATTCAGGAAACTATCCTCAAGCTGGTGTCCCGCGGCGGCTCCGGCACCGACGGCAACTTATTTATGGTTGGAGACGTCAAGCAAAGTATTTACCGCTTCCGTCTAACGGAGCCCGGACTCTTCCTCGAGAAATACCGGCGTTTTGCTGCCGGCGGCGAAGGCGGCCGCAGGATAGACCTGTCCCGTAACTTCCGCAGCCGCCGGGGAGTGCTGGCAGCAGTGAATTATCTCTTCGGACAGATAATGGACGAAAAAGTCGGAGAGATTGAGTATGATGCCAAGGCAAGGCTTGATTATGGCGCTGCTTTCCCGGCCTTGGCCGCAGCGGCGGAAGAAGAAGGGGAGTTTCTCCTCGTTTCCCTGGAGGACACGGAAGGGGGATCCTTGGGGGAGGAGGATATTGCCGCCCCGGATAACGACAGGGAGGAAGAAGCCAGAGAGGAAGCGGTTGGCAGCCTGCTGGAAGGCCGCCTGATAGCTTTAAAAATCAAGGAACTTTTAGGGCGGAACGGTTCTCCCCGGGCTTATGTTTATGATAAGGCAAAGAAAGAATATCGGCCCATAAACTGTCGGGATATTGTTATCCTTTTGCGTTCAACCGAAAGTTATGCCCCGTCTTTTTTGGAAGCGCTCAAGGAGGCCGGCTTGCCTGCCTATGCGGAGCTTAATTCGGGGTATTTTGCCGCCGTAGAGGTGGAAGTGATTCTTTCTCTCCTCAAGGTTATTGATAACCCTTACCAGGATATTCCCCTGGCTGCCGTGTTGCGTTCCCCCCTCTTTGGCTTCAAGGGCGAAGACCTGGCGCACCTGCGCCTGGCTGCGCCCCGCAGCCCTTATTATGAGGCGGTTAAGGAGTATAGCGCGAGTGCGGCGGCAGCGGAAGACGACGATTTGCCTTTAAAAACCGCCGCTTTTTTAGAACGGCTGGAAGGCTGGCGGGAAAAAGCCCGGGAAGAATCCCTCCCGGACCTTGTCTGGCGGCTGTATCGTGAAACAGGTTACTATGATTTTGTGGGGGGAATGCCTGGCGGGCAGCAGCGTCAGGCTAATTTGAGGGCCTTATATGAAAGGGCCAGGCAGTATGAAGAAGGTTCCTTCAGGGGCTTGTTCCGCTTTCTCAAATTTATCGAAAAACTCCAGGAAGGCGGCGGCGACCTAGCTTCAGCCCGGGCTGCGGGAGAGCGGGAAGATGTTATCAGGATTATTACTGTCCATAAAAGCAAGGGGTTGGAGTTCCCGGTAGTTTTTGTCGCCGGCCTGGGCAAGCAGTTTAATAAGAAGGACCTTTATCAGGATTTTTTGCTTCACAAGGATTTAGGCTTTGGCCCCCGCTTTATTGATACCTTTCAACGGGTAAGCTATCCCACCCTTCCCTTTACTGCCGTAAAGGCCAAATTGGAGTTGGAGATGCTGGCGGAAGAAATGCGCATCCTCTATGTAGCCATGACCAGGGCAGAGGAGAAGCTTTATCTGGTTGCCTCCGTCAAGAATCTCCCAAAAGAAGCGAAAAAGTGGCTGCCGGCCTTGACTCCCGGAGGAGGTTCGCTTCTGCCTGCTTTTTATCGGGCCAAGGCCAAGAGTTGTTTGGATTGGCTCGGCCCTGCCCTGCTTCGTCATCCTGAGGCTTTGACCCTCAGGCAGGCTGCCGGAATAGACCCGGTGTGTGTTGTCGAGGATAAGGAGCGCTCACATTGGTGTTTTACCATGGTTTCGGCAGGAGAACTTTTGCCCCTTGCCGCCGGAGCGGGGGAGGAGGAAGAAACAACAGCAAAAAAAGAGGAAAGAGCCCGGATAACTCTTTTAAAACCGGTAGGCGCTCCCGGGCCCGATGCTCCGGAGGTGGAAAGGCGGCTGACCTGGAAATACCCTTGTGCGCTTTCACCCTTCCATCGGGCCAAGCTGACTGTTTCGGAAATCAAAAGTCGCCGCCTGGAGGAAGAGGGCGAGCCGTATCCCTTTGCCGGGGGCGGTGAGAAGCAGCCGCCCTTCAGGCCTCGTTTTCTAGGCAGGGAAGGTTTGAAGAGCGCCGAAAGAGGGACGGCATACCATTTTGTGATGCAGCATTTGGATTGGGATCGGGGCATTTTGCCCTCTGAAGCAGAAATCAAAGCCAAGCTGACCGCAATGGCCGCTGCTGGCCAAATAGAGGCACAAGCTTACCGGGCCATTAATCCCCGGCAGATTGTCTCATTTTTCCGAACACCCCTGGGCAGGCGGCTTGCAGCAGCCCCGGAGGTATACCGGGAGCTGTCTTTCAGTTTGGTTTTGCCGGCTGAGGAAGTCTACCCCCACTGGCGGGAAGAAGCTCTCCCCGGTGAAAAAGGCGAAGAGGTACTCGTCCAGGGAGTAATTGATTGTCTTTTCCGGGAGGAAAAAGGCGGCCTCATTCTGCTTGATTACAAGACGGATAGAACTGCCGGGGTTGAAGCAGAGAAGCTGGCGGACAGATACAGGGAACAAATAAATTTATATGCCCGGGCCGTTCAGGCCGCTTGGCAAGAGGAGGTGGCGGAGAAATACCTTTATTATTTTAACGGCTCTCTGATGCTAAAACTCTAACTGCATTCTGGCGGTAAAAATCGGGAAAGGGGATTTAAGTATGGAAAACTACTCCTTCGTTATCATAGGAGGCGGTTCGGCGGGCTTCACCCTGGCTGTCAGGCTGGCCCGGGAGGGGCATAAGACCGCTCTGGTGGAGAAGGGACCCCTGGGAGGAACTTGTCCCAATATCGGCTGTATCCCCTCCAAGGATTTAATTCATGCGGCCAAAGTGGCCGAATATGCTAGGCGGGGTAAAGATTATGGCTTCAAAGAGGCGGCGGCCGGCAAGGTCGACCTTGCCTTGATTGTGGCTAAGAAGAACGAACTGGTACAAAGAATGTTGAAACATGCCCACCGGGCAGTAGCCGACATCGAAGCGCTTACACTGATTGAGGCAGAGGCTCATTTTCAGTCTCCCGGGATTATCAGAGTAGGTGACAGGGAAATAAAAGGAGAGCGCATTATTATAGGTACCGGTGCCCGCCCCCTGCTTCCGTCTGTTAAAGGCCTGGAAGAGACAGGCTGCTTGACTTCCACTACCATCATGGAGCTTGGGGAGGTTCCCGAAAGCCTCGTCATCCTGGGCGGCGGTACGGTGGCTGTGGAATTTGCCCAGATGTTTGCCCGTTTCGGTTCCCGGGTAACGGTTTTACAAAGGTCTAACCGCCTGATTCCTCATGTAGAGGAAGAGGCCGGCCGGGAACTTTTAAAAGTACTCCGGCAGGAAGGCGTGAAGGTATTTTTCGGAGCGAAGGCCAGAGGAGTAAGCCGGGACGGTGAATCAACCAGGATTACCGTTGACTTGGAAGGAAAGGAAGAAATTTTCACCGCGGAAAAATTGCTGGCGGCTACGGGGAGAAAGCCCAACACGGACGGACTTCATCTCGATAAGGCAGGGATAGAACTTGATGAAAAAGGCTTTATCAAAGTAGACTCTTCCCTAAAAACAGCGGTGGACAGCCATTGGGCTATGGGGGATGTAACGGGGCCGCCCATGTATACCCATACCGCCCGCCATGACGCCTACCTTTTGTCTCGCTATTTTAACCAAGGCGAAGCCTTTTCCCTGGAGAACCGCATTGTTCCCTTCACTATTTTTACGGATCCTGAAATTGCTGCCGTAGGTTTAACGGAAGCAGAAGCCCGCCGGCAGGGTTTTGCCAGCGGCACAATATTTTATCCTTTGAGGTTTTTGGGCAGGGCTCAAGCCATGAAAGAAACGGCGGGCTTTATTAAGCTAATTTATGAAGAAGGTACGGAAAAGCTTTTAGGCGCCTTAATCATGGCGCCCCATGCCGGGGACTTGATTCATGAGCTGGTCATGGCGCTTCGTTTCGGTGCGGTTTTGGAAGACTTAAGGGAAATGATTCACGTCCACCCGACCCTGAACGAGGGGATAAATTTTGCGGCTTTAACCCGCCGCTAAGCCTTAGAGGAGTAGGGACAGGGCCTTTTGCGGGTCGGTAACGGGGGCCAGGCAGGTATAATCGCGGCAAACATATACGGTAGTTTTACCATCTAGTTTTTCCTTGCCCCTTGTCAAGGGAGCAATCTCTTCCAGATTCTCCCTTTCTTCTTTATTGCCAGTGTCTTTGAACAGGAAGACAGCCCCGGGTATAAAGGGACTATTTAGTTTTTGCAGCATTTTCCGGGTTTCCGGGTTGTTTCTGTCTCCCGCAATTACCACCTCAAAAACAGGGCCCAGCTGAAAATCAAGGGCAGAAAGATAATAGGTATAGGCGGCCGGATTGCCGGTGATGTTACCGGCGAAGGAGCGGCCTATGGCTTCCGCTTTCTCCGCCAGCTCTTTCTTCCCCGTAATCCGAGCCAGCTTTAAAAGGTTCAGGGCGGCCGCTGAGTTGGCCGAGGGAACGGCCCCGTCATCTATTTCCTTAACCTTAAGGGGCAGTTCGTCATCATCCCTGGCTGCCAGGAAGAAGCCTCCTTCTTCGTCATCCCAGTAGGATTCGATGAACATATCTTCCAACTCCAGGGCTTTTTTAAGGTAGTCGGTTTTAAAGGTAGCCTGGTAGAGCTCCAGTAGGCCCCAGATAAAAAAAGCATAATCAGCGGCATAGGCGTTTCCCTTTGTTTCATTATCCCGGTACCTTTTCTTGAGCCGCCCCTCGGGAGTCATCATTTTCATGCAGATGAAAGAAGCGGCTTTTTCCGCTGCTTCCAGGTATGCTTCCGCTTCCGCCGCCAGCACCCGGCCGCCCCTGGCGAGAGCGGCTATCATCAAGCCGTTCCAGTCAGTTAATATTTTATCATCTCTGTGGGGGCGGACTCTTTTTTCCCGGCAGGCAAAGAGAGGCCGACGCATCTTTTCAAGGCGTTCCGGGAGGTCCTCCTTTCTTACCTGTAATGCTGCGGCAATTTCCCCGGGGTCCTTCTTGAGATGCAGTATATTAAAGCCGGTTTTAGCGGCGGTTTCGTCTGCATAATTCCCCTCCGGGTCAATATTGTAGACGAGAGCGGCGGCGCGGTATTCCTTTTCTCCTAAAACTTGCTTCAGTTCACCATCCCTCCAAAGGTAGAACCTTCCTTCCACGCCCTCGCTGTCGGCATCTTCGGCAGAATAAAACGCCCCTTTGGGGTCCGTTAAGTCCCTCATGACATAAGTAAAAATTTCTTTAACCTTCGAAGCATACAAGGGATTTCCCGTTACCTGGTAAGCCTCCAGATAGGCGAGGCTGATTAAAGCCTGGTCGTACAGCATTTTTTCGAAATGAGGGAGGAGCCATTTCCTGTCAGTGGAGTACCTGTGAAAGCCGAAGCCAATGTGGTCGTATATGCCGCCCTTCCCCATGGCCGCCAGCGTCTTTTCAACCAACGCCAAACAGGCCGGATTATTTGTTCGTTTGTCGTACCTGAGCAGGAAAGACAGGTAGAGAGGCATGGGAAACTTGGGGGCTGCGCCAAATCCGCCATAGACGGGATCAAAACTGCGGGATAGTTGAGCATAGGCCTTAGCCAGGGTTTCCTTTCCCGGTTCCTTTCCCGTTTTAATACCCTCCAATGCGCCCTTCAATCCTTCTACAATTTTGCCGGCGGAATGCAGGAGTTCCTGCCGCCGGTCAGACCATAAATGGAAAATTTGTTGTGCCAGTTCCTTGATGCCCGGGCGGCCGTAGCCGCTGTTTTTGGGGAAATAAGTGCCGGCAAAAAAAGGCTCCCTGTCTGGCGTCAGGAACACCGTCAGAGGCCAGCCGCCGCTGCCCGTCATGGCCTGGCAGACAGCCATATAGACGGCGTCCACGTCGGGGTGTTCTTCCCGGTCCACTTTGATGCAGACAAAACTGTCGTTGAGCACTTTGGCAACCTCTTCATCCTCGAAAGATTCCCTTTCCATGACATGGCACCAGTGGCAGGTGGAGTAGCCGATGCTTAAAAATATCGGTTTATCGTCCCGGCGGGCTTTTTCAAAGGCTTCCCCGCTCCAGGGGAACCAGTCCACCGGGTTGTAGGCGTGCTGCAGGAGATAGGGGCTTTTTTCATTTATTAAACGGTTGGGTTCACCTTTTTTCATTTTCATGATTCTGTAGCCCCTTTCTTCAGTCATAGAGAACGATTTCTTTATCCTTCAGTATTCATTACATTATTATTTACTTAATGACGGATGTCTACCATCAGTATAATAAATATTTTAGTATCATCAAAGGGGGATACGGAACTTAAATCTGTGGTTTCTGTAAAGGATTTCAACTGTAATAATCCCAAGACAGGGTATTTTATCCTTGACTTTAATTATATTAAAGTTTATATTAAAGATAATTAAAAACAAATTCAAGGTATAACTGATTATTATTGAGGAGTGGAGTTGATTGACTGTCAATGTGATGCCCGAATGGATAGCTGCTTTAGATGACGAAGATATAAATTTCATTAAAAAATTTATATTATGTTCTGGTTCATTAAAAGAAAGTGCCCGGATTTATAATGTTACTTACCCCACCGTAAGGTTGAGGCTGGATCGTTTAATTCAAAAAATAAAGATATCAGAGAATAATACGAAGGATCCTTATGTGTCCTTAATAAAGCGGTTGGCAATAAATGAGAAATTAGACTTTGATACCGCTAAAATTTTAATTCAAGAGTATAAAAAAACAGAGAAGGACGGAGGAAAGTGAGATGAGTATCTCCGCGAATTTATTGATTCTTGTAGTATTGATTCTTGTAGTATTGTTAATTGGGGTAATTGTCATCCAAGTATTCTTGTCAAAAAAAGAGTACAAATGGTTTGGCCTGATATTGCCCTCAATTAGTTTATTATTTTCTTTCCTTCCAACCTTAAATGTCTATGCTGAACCGGGTCTAGCGGAAATTATAAATTTTTTGCATATATTAACGATATTCTTGGTATTCAATATTCCAACAGCAATTTTATTGGTAATCTACTTTGCTAGCCGGGAAAAATTGAAGAAGAATAAACAGATAGAAAAAATGAATATTCTGGACCTGGAATAAAAGAACTAAAAAATGTTTGGGGATGAAAGGAGGGAAGGTAATGGATCCTTTTATAAGTATAATATTATTTCCAATTTACTTCGCTATTCCGGTATTGGTATTGTATTTTGTCGTTAAGACCGCTATAAAAAAAGCGGTAATAGAGTTAAAAGAAGAAAATATTCTTTAATACAATAAAAAGACCAGGACTGAAGGGCTTTTTGTTACGCCGAGATAAAAGAATCAGGCTATGCTTGATTCTTTTTTTGGCAGGAGAAAAAACAAGCATCCAATCTGCACCCGTGAAGCAAGGACATACCGGGTTATCCATGTATATAAGCTGCCAGATAATCACATCCCAAGGAAACTATAATTAAATAATACTAGCCTCTAGAAGGAAGTTTGCTTATAAAATAGAATATATTAGAATAAATATCCAGGAAGTTCCCGTTATTCTTTTTCCTAAGGGAGGCTTTAGGCTTGCGGAAATTATACCGACAAACGCTCCAGATATTTTGGCGCAGCAAATATCTGAGTATCCCATACCTTATCTTGCTGGCTTTGATTTCTCTGTATCTTGGTTTTTCATACTTGCGTCTAGAGGAGATATTCGATAGTAATATAGTTGAAATTACCAAATGGGTGGTACTTTCCTGCATTTTTCTAGTTATGTTTTTCTTTTACCTCGGTTACGAACTTGCCGTGAAAGTATACGACAACGATATGGCCGAATATTTCGCAGCCTCCGGGCGGGGTTATTGGAAAGCCTACCAGGCTTTCATGTTATGCCTTTTAACGTTGACGGCATTACCCTTTCTCATGTTTTTTGCCTTTAACATTTTTATCTATGTTTACTTAAATATTCAATACCATCCCTTTTTAGTTCACCTGGTAAAACTGTCGGTGCTCTATTTCGGGCTGTTCCTGGCAAGCGGTGGGTTGTTGGGGTTGGCTGCGGCGGCAAAAATTAAAACCAAGAGGCTGAAGGTCTACAGCTTTGCTGTTATTTTGTTGATGTTGAATACCAAAGTTACTGAAATTCCCTTTCGAATTCCTTATCTGCTTTTCAATTCTTCCCTGGCCGAAAGGCTCCTCTACTACGTCAAGGATTTTTTTGCCTTTGTACCCTACGAGATAGGCAGCACCTTTAGGCTTATTTCCTTATATGGGTATCCCATGGAACCTATCAGGTGGGTACTGGCGGTATTTTGGCTTATGTTCCCCCTTATCCTGGTGTCAATGGAGTGTTTCAAGGGCAGAACAAAAAAACGGCTGGCAGCCGCCGGATTCATCACGGTACTGGCAGCGGTGGGCTTGTTTTCCCTTAGGGGATCGACCTTGTTAATGGACTACAGAAATGATTCCTATGTTTTCGCCGATCAAATTTATTATATGGACACGCCGGTGGCAGACTACACGGGAAGTGAAGCCGGTTTCAAAATCAGGGCCTACGAAATGAACCTCAAAATCAGCAACGAACTGCACGCGGAAGTGAAAGTTGCCGTAGATAATCCCGGCCTTGAAAGCTACGATTTCACCCTCTACCACGGCTACAGGCTGAAAAGCGTTTCCACTGCCAGGGGGAAGGAAATGCCTTTCACCCGCGAGGGCGATTACATTACCCTGGGTTCTTTAAAAGGAGAGGACACCCTTATCTTCAAGTATTACGGCAAATCGCCAATATTCTATGCCAACAGTCAGGCAGTTACTCTGCCCGGCTACTTTGTTTATTACCCCCAGGCCGGCAGAAAAAACATTTGGGGCCGGGATGGCTATTCCATCAATGTTCCGCCTGAGGAAATGGACTTTACGGTAAACATCCGCTCCAATTTGCGTCTGTTCTGCAACCTGGAAGGGAGCGGCAACTCCTTTGCCGGGAGATCAAACGCTTTAACGCTATTTGCCGGCATGTATGCCGAGGTGGAAGAAAATTTGTATGCCGAGCCCCTGGAAAAGAACTGGCCCAAGCGGAAACACTTCAGGGAAGCTGAAGCAGTAATGGGGGGCATATTTGCCGGCATGGGTTTCTTTCCTGAAGCCGCCATGGGGATTTCCAGCCGGAAAATTTTTCTCGTGCCTCATCTGGTTTCCTCCAGTTCCAATAATTTTGTTGTTATGAACGACCACATCATCACCTCTTGTTACAGTATAAGTAGTGAAGATTTAGCTGAGTATGTTATCCACTCACTAATTAAGGCCGGTCCGGCCGATTACGAGTTTAAGTACGAGTTTATACGCTGTTTATTTAACCGGGAGGATAAGACGGATCCGCTTTATCAGGAAGGAGTAAACCCTAAGCTGCTCCTTAAAAGTATTGTTGAGTTACGTGACTTCAATAAAGAATTAGAAAAATATGGGGGTATGGATAACAAAAGCATCCGGGAATTGGATGAGCAGGAAAGAGAAACATTTTCTAATCTAGATATGCAGATGTATAGCTTGCGTTCCAGCGTCAACGAAACGGCAGCCAAATATCTTTTCCGTGAATCTCCCCATAGAGACGAGAACAAGCGCATCTTTATGGAATATTTCACCACTGATACCGGTGAAAATTATTTGGATATAGTTGAAAGAATTGTGAGGGAGGACCTGCAAAAATGATAAGGGTAGAAAATTTGAGTAAAAGCTTTGGCAGAAAGGAAGCGCTCCACGGGGTGAATTTAGAGCTGGATACGGAGGTTTACGGCTTGCTGGGCGCCAACGGCGCCGGAAAGACCACGCTGATACGCTGTATGACGGGATTGTACCAACCCCGGCAGGGTACTGTTTTTTATGACGAAGAGCCCATCCAAAAATCCCGCCGCTATCGCCAAACCCTCGGCTATCTTCCCCAGGCCTTCGGTATGTTCCGGGAGCTCACTTTGTATGAAATGATGGACTATATCTGTACATTAAAGGGGATTGCCAAAGGCAGCAGGGACAGCGAGATAATGGAAGCCCTTCGCAAGGTTAACCTGGAAGACAAAGCCGGTGATAGGATTAACACGCTGTCGGGCGGCATGGTGAGAAGGGCCGGCATCGCGCAAGCCATTATGGGGAAGACAAAGGTATTGCTGCTGGACGAGCCTACGGCCGGGCTTGACCCCAGTGAAAGGGCCAGGTTTAAAAACACCGTAAGCGGGATTAAAAAGGACAGGATGGTCCTGATTTCCACCCATATCGTGGAGGATGTGGATGCCTGCTGCCGCTTTGTTATTGTTATCAACGAAGGACATGTTGTCTTCAACGGGTCTTGCGAAGAACTGAAGGCTATTGCGGCAGGTAAGGTGTTCCAAGTCCCGGAGGATGAATATCAAAGTATTACCGCGAAAACATTTATTCTCAAGACAAGCGAGACGGAAGGCAGGGTTTACTACAGGATACTGGCGAAGGAGATGCAAACCGGCCAAAGCGAGAAGCCCAGCCTGGAGGACGGATATATGTGCCTGGTAAAGGGGTTTGCGTGATGAGAAGGCTATACCTTGAGCTGAAAAACCAGCAGTATTATTATTTCGTTCCGCTCGTCGTCCTTTTTATCCTGACTCCTTTGATGGTTTATGCCACATTAAAAAACAGCAGTGGTGACTGTTTCCCGGAATTTGCCTTTATCAGCCAGTTGTTTATTCCCGTCTTTTCCGCCTGGTGGCCGTTATTTATTATGAAGGAATATCTTAATTCACCCGGAAAGGAGCTGCTCTTTAGCTACAGGACCGGCCGTGACAGCCTTTCCGTAAAAATGCTTATTTTATGGGCTTATTATTCCTTGCATGTGCTGGCCGCATTTATATATTTTTCTTCTATCTTCGATTTTGTCTGGTACCTGTTTATTGCCGTCATCAGTCAAAGCCTGCTTTTAATTGCCGCGGCGTATTATCTGTCCTTGTTGTTTCAAAATACTTTTATGCCCCTGATTTTAAATTTTACTTACTGCTTGTTTTTTAGGTTGGTTGAAGATTTTGATCATTCCCCTTTAAATATTTTCGGACAGGGTATTTTTAACAGCACAGCCGACCTCGGCAAAGCCGCCGTTCTAGCCGCTGTAGCTTTAGTAATTTTATGGTGCGGCTTCCGGATAGAAAAAGATTTATTTAAAAACAGCATTTAAATGTAATGTGAATAATTAAAAGGTTTTTCTGTTAAGGGTCGGAATCTCTTAGGCAATCTGAGGGGCGTTATTGTTCCCTTGGAATTCATATTTGGCATTGTTTTGTTGCAGGGGAGGCAAGTCAGCGGACTTTCCTCCCCTATTGAAAGGTGTATTTCCAGATGGGGGAACGGTGTAAAAAAATTTACTAAAAATCTAATAATAATGTAATTATAGTAATTAACTGGAAGGATATAACGAAGCCGGTATAGAATTAATTAATGGTATAGAATTAATCTATCATAATAATCTAATAGAAATACTTTAAAGCGAGGCCGGGCAGCTGTGCCGAATATCCGGGGAGGAGATAAAGTGATTGACCGATTACACATGTTTTCACTGCAAGGGGCTCGGGTTTAGAAGCGCCGAGTATGGCCCCAATGAGTGCGGCTGCAAATGCATGGTTTGCAAGGGGCAAGGTTACTCCCTTACGACTTGTCCGGCCTGCGGCGGCACGGGCCGCCGCTTCGGTATTTTTACTTGCAGAGACTGTCTGGGAAAAAAAGTAATTAGTAATCCCTGTCCGGTATGCAAAGGAACCGGCCATATGTACGGATGTGCCAGGTGCGACGGCACGGGAAAACTTTTTTGCCCGGGCTGCGAAGGCCTGGGCACGATAGACTTCGAAGTGTCTTTGCTGACTTTAAGGATAGATGAAAATATTTTAACGGCACAGGCTTACGACTATTCCGCCGCAACGGCTCCCGATCCATTGCATGAATTGAGTTGGTCGGAACTAACCGCCGCCGTTAGGTCCATACGCTTTAAAAAACCCTATATCGATACCCTGCAAAAGGGAAAAATAATTTTGAGTGATAGTTCTTCTGAGTATATTATTTACCGCATCGGTCCAAGGAGCTTTGTTTTAAGTGCAAACAGGAAGCCGGGCAAAGGGATTGCGGCGGGTAATAGATGATGAATCAAACGCAGCCTTTGTCCGCTTAATGGTATCTTTTTCCGCAACCTTATAGGTTTGCGCCATGGAAATATAGAAAAGACGGGAAGCCGTCTTTTTCGCATTTAATGCAGACTGCCTCCTTTAATGCAGGATATCCCTCCTGTTTAACAGGCAGAGGCTGATTAGGTAAGGGATGAAGGCGTATAAAAAAATAACGGTAACAGGCCGGAGGATATCGTTTAAGCCGGCTTCTGACAGCAATAACTGCGGCAAGCCAGTAAAATAGGTGTTAATTAAATATGGTTGTATTTCCGTCACCAGCAAGCCCAGTATAATGGCGGCAAAGGTTGCCCCCAGGGTGATCCCGACAACAAGGCCGCTGTTTTGGAAAATCAAGGCCAACAAGATAACAGGAAAACTGAAAGAGATTAAGGGAAGGGAAGCATAGAAATAGTACCCTAATGTCATGAAGATTCCCTCACGGGTTGTGTAGACAACGCCGTGATCTACAAATTCCTTGCCCCACCCGAAAAGGAGAGTGCCGATGCCGTAGCCGGTAATAAGGGAGACGGCGAGGACAATGTTGATCACCAGAAAGAGGGCGGCTGCCTTGGCCGTAAGCAGCTTGGTTCTGGATACCGGGTGGATTAGGGTGACGGCAAAGTTGCCCTTTACGTATTCGTCTGTAATCATTTCGGAAACCAGAACCGTGATAAAGACGGGCAGTAAAAAAGACGTGATAATGCCAACAAAAAAAAGGGGGTAAGTCTGGCCGTCGTGGATTTTCATGGAAGAGATAAAGGCAAATAACAGGGGCAGGAATTGCATCAGGCAAATAAAAAGTAAAAAATAAGTTAATTTTTTATGCCAGTAGATTTTCAGCAGTTCGTTTTTAATCAGGTTGACCAAGGGAATTTCCTCCTTTGGTTAATGCCATAAAATATTCTTCCAGGGAAGGGTTCTGCGGAATTAAATAATTTACGCTGATACCTGCTTCAAGCAAGCGGCGGTTTAATTCTCCCGCATAGCCTTTTTTGATTTCCACCAGGAACTTCCCCCTTAGGGTTTTGAACGACTTGACAAAATCTATTTGTTTCAGTATTTCTAAAGTCCCCAGGCTGGTTGTATGCACTTCAATGAATTCCAGCTCATTGCTGAGAAGCTCCTTCACGGGACCCTCGGCGACCACTTTCCCTTTTACCAGGATGGAGACTTTGTTGCACAGCTGCTCAATCTCGTGCAGTAAATGACTGGTGATGAAAAAGGTAATCCCGTCAGACTGGTTCAACTGCCGGATTATTGTTTTGATATCCTGCATCCCTTTGGGATCAAGTCCATTCATAGGTTCGTCGAGGAAGACTATTTGAGGGCGGTTTATTAAGGCTCTGGCTATCCCGAGGCGCTGTCTCATTCCCAGGGAGTAAGTTCCGACCTTATTATTGGCGTTGCTTGTCAGGCCAACCACGTCCAGCACTGCTTCGATCCTCTTATGATTAACCTGGGGGTGCATATTGGCAATTAGTTTTAAATTTTGGTATCCTGACAACTGCAGGTAGAAATTCGGCATTTCCACAATGCCGCCAACTTTAGAGATTGCTTTACGGAAATCTTTATTTATGTCATAATTATCAATAGTGATTCTGCCCTGATCCGGATGTACCAGGCCTAAGATCATGCGGATGATTGTTGTTTTCCCCGCCCCGTTTGGGCCTAGAAAACCGATAATATCTCCCTTGGAAACGTTCAAATTTACCCTGTCCACCACTTTTTTCTTTTTATAAGCTTTAGATACTTCCGTCAGGGTTAAAACATTTACCATAACTTTCATCCTTACTTATAGAAATTAAGCGGTATATAACTGTATGCATAGCTATTATGGCATAACTACCAATTAAAGTAAAGCTGTCTTTAGCGGGAGGAGGAGTGCTGTTGTTAACGCGGGCAATGCGGCGGCTCGTAGCCGGCAAAAAAGAGCCGTATTTGTTTCAAAGCTACGATAGTAATATCGATTTCGCTTCTGTCCCCGAGGGTATCGGCTTGTATATCCATATCCCCTTTTGTAAAGCTCTGTGTCCGTTCTGTCCTTACAATAAGATTATTTATGATTATGATAAGGCGCAGGCCTATAAAGAAGCTTTGTTTAAAGAAATAGCGCTGCTTAAGAACTATCTTGCCGGGAAAGCCGTTAGTTCCATATATATAGGGGGCGGTACTCCCTCGCTGCTGCTGGCGGAAATCACCGAGCTGCTGCGCTTTTTGGCGGCGGCAGGCGGCATTGCAGCCGCCGATGTTGGCATGGAGCTTCATCCCCGGGAGGCGACAGGGGACCACCTCGCAAGAATGAAAGCAGCAGGCATTAACATGGTCAGCCTGGGAGTCCAGACCTTCAGTGACGAAAAACTTCGCTTACTGGGAAGGAACTATAGCGGCTGCGAGGCCAGGGCCGCCCTGGAAAGGTTAATGGCGGCTGGCTTCGACTGTGTGGATGTCGATATCATGTTTAATCTTCCCAACCAAACAGATGGCGATATCGTAAAAGATATCGCCACTTGCTTCAGTTATGGTGCGGACCAGCTGTCTGCATATCCCCTGATTATTTTCCCGCTGACCAAAATGGCAAAAAAAATGAAACGGGAAAAGCTGCACCGCCTTAATGAGCTTAAGGAGTATAAAATTCTGAGGCAGATTGAGCAGACCGCCGCGCAATACGGTTATCAAAAAACCTCCATTTGGACTTATGCCAAGCCGGGAGCCAAAAAGTATACTTCCGTCACCAGGCAGAGCTTTATCGGCGTTGGGGCCGGAGCCACTTCTCAGTTCGGTAATTATTTTTATGTGAATACCTTTAACGTCGATGCTTATATTGCAGCGGCCAACCGGGGCAGGCTGCCGATAAACCTGGTTAATGAAATGACGGAAAAGGATAGAATGGTTTTCTGGCTTTTCTGGCGGTGTTATGAAACCTCTATTGATACTGCGGAATTTCAACAATTGTTCAAAGCACAGCTGCAGGAGGAATTTCCTTTGCTTTTCAAAGCCATGCGGCTGTTTTCCCTGGTTAAGGAAGAAGGAAAAACCTTAAAATTAACCTCCCGGGGTGCTTATCTCTATCATCTAATTGAAAAGCACTATTCAAAGACGTACTTAAACGATATGTGGGCGGCGGGGATGAGCAGCCCCTGGCGGGACAGTTTCCGCCTGTAAAATGTATATTTTAGCAATGGATGGGAACCATACTTTTTATAGCATAAGCCTTGAGCTTGGCTATTATAGTTTCTCCTCCTCCTTTTATTTAAACCGGGCCTAAGCCTGGTTTTTTTGCGCCCTTTTTCAGGGAGGGAAGGAGGATTAGCGTTGTGTTGGGAGAATTAAACACGTGTTTCCTGATTATTTGGGAGGTTGGACTTTGAATAAAAGTATTACTTCGGGCTGTCGGGAAGCCCTGCCTGTTATTTTAGGCTATTTGCCTGTAGGGTTTGCTTACGGCCTCTTAGCCAGGCAGGCAGGCCTTTCCCCCCTGTTAACCGGCCTAATGTCTCTTATAGTCTTTGCCGGTTCCGCTCAATTTATTTGTGTGGCCATGCTGGGGGCGGGAACAGCTTTCCTGCCCATTATTATTACTACTTTTCTTGTTAACCTGAGACATTTGCTCATGAGTGCTTCCCTGGCCCCTTATTACCGGAAATTTAACGGCAGATGGCTTCCTTTCCTTGCTTTCGGGTTAACGGATGAGACTTTTGCCGTAGTCAGTACTGTTTTGCACAAAGAGCCGAAGGATGAAAGGTTTATTTTTGCCTTAAACATGTCGTCCTATGCTGCCTGGGTTGCGGGAAGCCTGCTTGGAGGCCTGCTGGGGGGATTCCTGGCGGGGTTTACTGCCATGGGCCTGGAATATGTGCTCTATGCTATGTTTATCTTCCTCTTGGTGCTGCAGCTCAATTCCTGGAGAATGGCTGCCGTATCCCTCTTTACTGGTTTAGCGGCTTTGGTATGCTGCAAGTTTTTACCCGGTCAGTGGTATATCATTACAGCGACGATTATAGGTGCGACAATAGGGTTGGTGACAGATAATGATCAAGGAATACCTGCTGCTCTTCCTGGGGATGGCCCTGGTAACTTACCTGCCTAGGTTTTTGCCGTTATATATCCTTGCGAAGACAAATATACCCCGCCGGCTGGTTGTCTGGCTAAGTTATGTGCCTGCTGCCGTTTTAGCTGCTCTTTTGTTCCCCGGCCTTCTTTTGTCTGAGGGCAGCATTGACGTTAGCCTTCAAAACAATTATCTTTTAGCGGCCTTGCCTACTTTTGCCGCCGCACTGAGAACGCGGAACATGATTTTTACTGTTTTAACAGGCATGGTTTCCATTTTATTATTAAAGGCTTTCTTGTAAAAAAGAATGTTGATGGATGAAAACAAATCGCGCCTCAAAAGGTTGGGCTTAAGCCTTACCTTTGAGGCGCGATTCATAATGTCCGTCAATGCCCTGTAATTTATTGGCTTACTGGGGGGGAGGCTGGCTCTGACGGGGATTTTGAAAGGACGGAGGTGTAGGAAAAGGATTTTCGAAATATTTCCCCGGCGTAGACAAGTCAAAGTAGAGTCTGGCTTTTTCATCAACACCAAAGTCCCTGTTTGAGCCCTCGTCCTTAACTTTATTTAAGGCTTCCCTGAATAAAGCATTATGGGCTTCTTCCCTGTTGAGAAGGAAGTCGATAGTTTCTTTTACCCCATTATCATTAATTTGACGGTAGAGGTATTCATAAACAACTTTTGCCCTTTGTTCCGCTGCTATATTGGACAGAAGATCGGCCGGCAGGTCACCGGTAACGTTTACATAAGCCGCTGTCCAAGGGAAACCGGAGGCATTCATCAACATAGGAGCAAGACCGCCTAACACATGCGCTTCAATATTGCCGGCGGTGGTATTCCCGGCTTGCAGGTCATGACCGTTAAGCATGTTAATCATAGTAGCGACCATTTCCATGTGACTGAGTTCTTCTGCTCCAATATCAAGAAAAAGGTCTTTGATTTCCTGATCCTTGATCCGGAAGCTCTGGGAAATATATTGCATCCCGGCTTTTAGTTCCCCGTTTGCGCCGCCGAGCTGTTCCATCAGCATGGTCGCATAGTTTGGGTTGGGGTTGTCTACTTTTACCTCATACAGGGTTGGTTTTTCATGTTTAAACAGAATAATCCCCCCTTTTAATTAAGGAACCATTTATATTTTTTCTTCCGGTATATTATTTATGCCAGGTGGAAAAAGTATTTCGTAGCAATAATTAGTTTTAAAGTTATTTTTATAATAACAAGCCTGAAGGCGCTTAGGAGGATGAAAATGGATAATAAGCGTGAACAATGGGGTTCCCGGGTTGGCTTTATCCTTGCCGCTGCGGGTTCTGCTATCGGACTGGGCAACATCTGGCGGTTTCCTTATGTTACAGGCACAAACGGCGGAGCTGCTTTTGTGATCATATATTTACTGGCTATTGTTCTGATCGGCTACCCCTTAATGGTAGCGGAAATATCCCTGGGCAGGAAAACGCAAAAAAACCCTATCGGCGCTTTCTTAGCCTTAGCCCCCGGTACACCCTGGTGGTTTGTAGGCGCTTTGGGGGTTTTTGCCGGTTTTTTAATCCTTTCTTTCTATTCGGTAGTAGCCGGCTGGGCTGTTGCTTATATTTTTAAAGCCTTGGGCGGATTCGCGCCGGATACGCAAGCCTTATTTTACAGTACAATTGGTGTTGATTTGGGTGAAGGCGCCGATTATCTCACGCCTATTCTCTGGCACGGTTTATTTATGGTGCTGACAGTGGCCATCATTGCTGCCGGCGTGGTAAAGGGTATTCAGCGCTGGGTAAAAATTCTTATGCCTTTGCTTTTTATTCTGCTCTTGATTCTCGTCTTAAGGTCTGTTACCCTTCCGGGGGCAGGGGCCGGTGTATCCTATTATTTGAAGCCAGATTTCAGCGCTATAACGGGGCGGACATTTCTGGCCGCCGTGGCCCAGAGTTTTTTTACCCTCAGTTTGGGGATGGGAGCCATGATTACTTACGGCAGTTACCTCAATAAGGGAGAGAACATCGGTGACAATGCCGCGTGGGTGGTCGGCCTGGATACCATTGTTGCTTTCCTTGCCGGTTTCGCCGTTTTCCCGGCTGTTTTTGCTTTAGGACTGGAACCGGGGCAAGGGCCCGGCTTGACCTTCGTTACTCTCCCCGCTGTTTTTGCCGAAATGCCGGCCGGCTCTTTTTTTGGAGTTTTATTCTTTCTGCTTTTGACTATTGCCGCTCTCACCTCCGCGATATCCCTTCTCGAAGTGGTGGTTGCCTGGCTTGTGGACGAAAAGGGTTGGAGTCGGGTCAAAGCCTCCCTGCTGATGGGCTTTCTTATTTTTCTGGTAGGTATTCCCGCTTCCCTCGGCTATAATCTTTTGTCAGGAGTCGGCGCTTTCCGCCAGGCCGACCTTTTAGATACCTATGACTGGCTGGCTAATTCGGTTGTTCTCCCTCTGGGTGGGTTTTTGACAGCCATTTTTGCCGGGTATGTCTGGAAAGCCGGAGAAGCCCAAGCATATGCCAACGAACCCAAAGGAAAAATCATTCTTGGCCGGTGGTACGGGTTTCTGTTAAAATATGCGGTGCCTGCGGCCATTATTCTGGTCTTGTTTTTCGGTCTTTATGATACTTTCAAGTGAACAAGGGGCGGAAATAAGATGGGAAAAGGGCGATCCTTTAAAAGGCCGCCCTTTTCCTTTATATGTGTTCAAGTATTTTGAAACCTCTAAGTTTTTTTACCCAGTTTGGCGTCATGTTCTTTTTCGAAAGGGATATACTGGACGGAAGGCCTTCGCTGGGGAGGTTGAGGGTAGAGTTCCATTAAAACATATACGTCTTTTAACATTTTATGAGATACCTTCAGGTTCATTTCTTGCAACTGGCGGCAAGTGATGGGATAATCGTGGGTCCATTCCCCTCTGCTTAAAATCGAGGCTATTTTTTCGGCCTCCTCAGGAGGGTGGTTTTTCTCCAGGAGTTCCCGGAGGACAGCTTTAACTTGGATCATGGCCTTTGCTGCCATGTCTGCCAGAATAAGGGTTTCGTCATCTATTTTGTTTATGTCTTTCTTTTCCAGGACTTTTAAGATAGATACGGCGGGGTATTTGCCCAACTGGGGATCCACCGGCCCTAAAACGGCATTTTCATCCATGATAATTTCATCCGCCGCCAGGGCTATCATAGTTCCGCCCGACATGGCAAAATGGGGGATATGAACGGTTACTTTAGCCGGGTGGCTTTGGATGGCCCGGGCGATTTGTTCGGAGGCGAGGACCAGTCCTCCCGGCGTATGCAGGACAAGGTCGATGGGAATCTCGTCGGGGGTAAGGCGGATAGCCCGCAGCAGGTGTTCAGAGTCCTCAATGTCTATGTAGCGTGACAGGTTAATGCCGAAGAAGCCGACGGACTCTTGACGGTGAATAAGGGTTATGACCCGGCTGCTCCTTTTCTTTTGGATGTTTTCCAGGATTTTATAACGGGAAGTTCTTATTTTCTGCTGCCTGAGGGAAGGAAGAAGAAAAGCAGTGACCAAAAAAAACAGCCAGAGGAGTTGGGTGACATTCATCAAAAACACCTCCCTTAGATTACCAGCCGGTAAGGCGCTGGCCTTTAAATTCTTCTGTAGCCAAAAAGGTAAGTGAGCAGAGGCAGTCGTCCTTGCATGTGGGTTACGAGCACAGAACAAGCAGCCTGGCGGACAACTTTTTCGGGAATAGTTTTGATAAATATTTTTTTGAATAGCCCTTCCTGGGAACCGCCCAGGATAATCAGGTCATAGAATTTGCTCTCTTCAAGGATCCCGGTCGTAAAGTCCTCCCGAGTTTTGATAAGCTTGTAAGCCTTGAGGGAAAACCGGTTTTCAAAGTCTTCCAGGATTTTTTTGCCTTGAGCCATCTCCTCCTGTCCTTTGACCAGATGTAAAAGGGTTACCTTTGCCGACATGACGTTTTGCAGCGCCGCTGCGATCTGCCCGCCCAGGTGGCTTTCGGGTCCCCCTGCTGTGGGCAGGAGGATTCTGTATTCATTGAGACCTCTATTGGTGAAGACGGCCACATCGCTGGGCGAGCTGTTCACTACTTTATCAATTATATTGCCCAGGATTGCCCCGGGTGTATGCGAAGGACCGTTCCATTCCATTAAAACAAGGCTGGCGTGCCTGGCTCTGGCTTCGTTAATGATGGTTTCTTGCACTTTTTGGGAAGTCAAGGTAACGGGGCGGATTTTTAGGCCCATTTTCCGGGTATGACGGCAGGCCTTTTGGAGGAGATTGTTTTGGTCCCGGATCCGAGCTTCAATCTCTTCCTTGTTGGCGCCATCTTCCCGGGGAACAGGCGGCAGAATATTTAAGGCAACCACTTCGCCTTTTTTATGTAAAGCAACGGCAGCTCCCAAGGTGGTCAGTTCCCACGCTATGGAGGGGTGAGCCAGGGGCAGAATAACCCGGTAAGTCCTTGCCATAATCCTCTCTCCTTCAAATAAATAATTCTTTCCCCGGGGTGTATTTCCTGCCTGTAAAAGGGAATTTAATCAGTGTTGCGGCAGGAGTATTAAGGCTTAGGGTAAAATATATTTAGAGATAGGCAACGAAGGGAGGCAAATCAGTTGAATGAACCGGGTTTATTATCTATAGGCCTTTTAAGTTTTCTGGCAGGAGTGCTGGGAACGGGCAGCGGCGGCGTCCTCGCCTATTTTTTCCCCCATCTGGGGAAAAGGTTTTTCAGCCTGGTACTGGGCTTTGCCGCCGGAGTCATGCTGGTAATAGTATTCATGGAACTGCTGGCGGAGTCTCTGGTTCTCGGAGGGTATTGGCCAACTTTAAGCGGCCTGGCAGCAGGCATAGCCGCTTTTCTGTGGCTTGACAGTTCTTTGCCTCACTGGCACCCTGTGACGGGAGCCGATGGAGGTGCGGAGGACAAACATATCAGGAAGGGATACCTGATAGCCGCCGGGATAGCTCTCCATAATCTGCCGGAAGGCATGGCTATAGGTGCCGGTTTCGCCGCCTCCAGCGAGTTGGGTATTGGCCTGGCAGTTATTATAGGTTTACATAATATTCCGGAGGGACTTTCCATAGCTGTTCCTCTTAAAGCCGCCGGAAAAAAAGTACAGGGCTTGTGGGCCTCATGTCTGGCTGGTGTGCCCATGGGCCTTGGCGGGCTGTTGGGGGCGGCCCTCGGCCAGGTATCTTTCGCCGTCTTGAGCTTCTCCCTTGCTTTCGCTGCCGGAGCCATGCTATATATAGTTTGTGATGAACTAATTCCCGATGCGTATGAAGCGGCCTCCGGTCATTATCCCATTGTCGGCATCCTCGTGGGGACTCTCCTGGGCATCATGATTGTCGGTTTTTAATCATAATTTTTTAGAAGTATTTCCCCTATAATATTTCCTCTGCCGCCGAGTCCGGCCTTTCTCCCTTTTTATGACGCCGGACCCGGCGGTTTTTTGCCGGGCTGAAAGCGGGCTGAAAGAGTGAATAGGATTCGCTAAGGTTGTTAAACTAGGTATAGGTTTCCTTAATGGATTATTTAAATAGGCTAGAGGGGTAATGATGGGGTTAATCAAGAAATGCAAAGATTTATTCGGTAAAAAAAAGCAGGATAAGACCGCTGGAGATTTGGCGGACATTTCCGAACTTAGGGAGATGACGGCACAGGAAAACTTAAGCGATAGTCTTTCCCAAAATCTTGTTTTAATTAAAGAATATACGGGAAACAGCTTCGGGCTCAATATAAGGGAGTTTAACTTCGGACCCAAGGATACCAGGGGAGCAATTGTGTTTATGGAAGGAATGGTGAATACGGCTTCCCAGGAAGAAGCGATCCGTTCTCTTTTAGTGTACAGCCTAAAAAAACCGGGAGTCCCCAAGGACGGCGGCAGCCTTTTTGCCTTTGTCAGGGACAATATCCTGCTGATCCCTGAAATCAAGGAAGGAGGGAATCTTGATGAGTTGCTGAATATGGTGATGCTGGGTGATACCCTGTTTTTGATGGAAGGCGTCGACCGAGCCTTGGCATTGGACACAAAAGGCTGGAAGACCCGAAATTTAACCGAGCCCGAAGCGGAAACCTCAATCAGAGGGGCACGGGAAGGCTTTAATGAAAGCATTCATGATAACCTCTCCCTGCTGCGCCGTCGCCTGCCTATCGCCCAGCTCTGGGTTGAGTCTTTCCAGGTAGGCAGCCTGACCCGTACTCATGTAACCCTGATTTACATAAAAGGCCTGGTGGGAGAAGGAATTCTTGCGGAAATCCGGTCCCGCCTCAAAAAAATTGATACCGATTCCATTATTGAAAGCGGTGACATCGAACAATTCATCGAAGATGAGCCCTTCACAATTTTTCCCTTGATTCAGCGCACGGAACGCCCAGACAAGGTGGTGGCTTCCCTGGTGGAAGGCCAGGCAGCTATTATGACCAATGGTTCGCCTTTTGTTCTTCTGGCGCCGTCTACTGCCTTTGCCATGATGCAATCCAGCGACGACTATTTTGAAAAAACACCCTTGGGGACTTTTATCCGTATTCTCAGGCTGACAGCGGTGGCAATAGCCGTTTTCTTGCCTTGCTTTTATGTTTCTGTCGTCAATTTCCACCAGGAGCTGGTGCCCACCGCTCTTATCCTGCGTATAGCCGCTTCTCGGGAGGGTTTGCCTTTTCCGGTCATATTAGAGTTGCTGCTCATGGAAAGTGTGTTTGAAATCTTGCGGGAAGCGGGGCTGCGCCTGCCGACGACCGTCGGTAACGCCGTCAGCATCGTCGGGGCCTTAGTTCTGGGTGATGCCGCTATCAGGGCGGGAATTGTTTCCCCGCCGGTGGTCATTATTGTGGCTCTCACGGCTATCGCCTCCTTTGTCATCCCTAATTTTGCTTTGGGCATATCCATCCGTTTGCTGCGGTTTGCTTTCACGGCTCTGGGTGCGGTTTTCGGTCTTTTCGGGGTACAATTCGGCATACTGCTGCTGTTGGTGCACCTCAGCGCCCTGCGCTCCTTCGGTGTTCCCTATCTTATGCCTCTGGCCCCTTTGATTTGGAAGGATATGAAGGACAACCTTTTTGTTGCCTGGAAATGGGGCATGATTAACCGCCCCCGCCTGCTGGGTTTCCGGGAACCTGTCCGCCAGGATCCCAAGCAGCGAAAACGGTTTTTCAGGGTAATGGAAGCAGAAAGAGAGGATGAGGAAGGAGATGAGGATTGAGAAGTTAGCCAACCGCCAGCTTATTTTTATTGTCATTATCATGCGCACCACTATAGATATAGCCACCCTTCCCGTCTTGGTTTCCGCCGATGCTCTCCAGGACGTTTGGGCTTCCGTTTTATTAATTCTTGCCGTTACGGTTATTCTGATTCTTCCTATTACAGAGCTTGGGGCCCGTTTCCCTCGGGAGACGGTAGTGGAGATCAGCCGGAAGCTTCTGGGCAAGGTGGCGGGGGGCATTGTCTCCCTGCTTATCCTTTGGTCCTTTCTCCATTTGGTTTCCATAGAGACCCGTGTTTACGTGGAAATGATTATCGATGGCTTCTTGACGGAAACCCCTATTGTTTTTTTAACTTCCGTTATCGTTTTGGCGGCAGTGGTTTCGGCCTATGCCGGTATCGAAGTGATCGGGCGGGTGGCGGACTTTATTTTCCCTATATTTTTGTTGGTGCTGTTAGGCAGCTTTGTTCCCTTGGCGCTGGAAGCCGATTTTACCAACCTGCAGCCTGTTCTGGCCCGGGGAGCGGGGCCGATATTAAGGGGCAGCATCACTCCTGTCGGCATCGCCGCTCATCTCCTCACGGTCGGGATGCTTATTCCTAACCTGACTCGTCCCCGCCGGGGAACGGCTACCGTTATGGCGGGGGTGTCGGCGGCCGCACTGATATTATTATTGACTGCCGTGCTCACGGTGGCGGTACTGGGTCCGGAAACAGGGGCCCGCTTCGTTTTCCCTTTTTTTAAAGCTATTCGCAGCGTCACGCTGGGAGAGTTCCTGGAGCGCATTGAAATCCTGGTTATTTTTGCCTGGGGCTTCGGCATCTTTATCGCCCTTTCCGTCTTCATCTACTGCGGCGCCCAAGGCGCAGCCCAACTCTTCCGCCTCGATAATTACCGCCATCTGCTGCTGCCCATGGGTGTGTTCTGGGTAGTGATTACCATCCAAAATTTTGAGAATGCCTTCCAGCTCCGTTCTTTTTTTGCTCCTGAAATATTCGGCCCCTACCTGTTTTTTTTAATCCTTTTCCCTTATGGCTGTCTCTGGGGGGCTTATTTTTTGAGGAAGGCCCTGGGAACCCTTCCTCTTCCCCGGCAAAGGGAGGGGCAAGAAGACGACAGGAGAAAGCAGAATAAGAGGGGGAGTGAAAAATGAAGCGGTTTCTTCTTCCTCTTCTTCTGGTTGCCCTGTTTTGCACGGCGGGCTGCTGGAACAGGCAGGAGCCGGAAGAGCTGGCTTTAATCATCCATCTTGGTTTTGACGTGGACAAGGAAACGGGTGAAATCATAGCGCTGGCCAGGATAGCCGATCCCCAGAAGCAGACAGGCCTTGAAAGCGGCGGGGGAGGCGGCAGTGAAAAATCATTTTTTGTTCTCACAGCCCGGGGTCGCACCCCTTTCGAAGCGATAAGAAACTTAACCTCCAAGTCCAGCCGTAAAATCGACATGACCCATACGGAAATATTGCTAATTTCCGAAGAATTGGCCTCGCGGGGAATATACCCTTTGCTGGATTTTCTGGACAGAGAGCGGCAGATCCGGATCATCGTCCATCCCTTTGTGGTTAAAGGAGATATCGAAAAGCTTATAGAGACCAAATTCCCCATGGAAGACGTGGGCGGGCGGGTAATGATGCGCCTTTTGAGGTTTACATACAGAGAGAAGGCGACAACACGGCCGGTGATGGTAAAGGATGTTCTTATTGTCTTATGCCGTCCGGGCCAGGAGCTTTTATTACCCAGGATTTTGGTCATGGAGAAGGAGGACGGCAGCGGCCTGCTTGAAAATCCCTTATTTATGGGTGGTTTGGCTGTTTTTAACAAAGATAAAATGAAGGGCTATTTAAATGATAAAGAAAGCCGGGGTTGTAACTGGGTAAATAACGAGATATACCGGACTACCTACGTGTTCGAAAGCCCTACCGAAGGACGGGGAATTGAGAGCGAGAATGTCCCCGCCGCCGTGGGAAAAGAAATCGTTACCGTGGAAGTCTTCAAGGCCGGCACCAAGCTTAAGGCTCAAGTCAGCGGGGAGACACGAAAAATTATTGTTAGGATAGAGGCCGAGGGTCGTATCCAGGAGGCAATAGCCGAAGACAACTGGCTGAGCCTGGATTCGTCCCTGATTGATTCCCTGAACAGGCGCCTGGCCGAGGCTATCAGGAATGACGTCCAGGCAGCCCTGGCTAAAGCCCAGAAAGAATACAAGAGCGATGTTTTTGGCTTCGGCAACTTAATCTACCGTACCTTGCCCCGGGAGTGGGCAAGGCTGGAGCCCCGCTGGGCAGAAATCTTCCCCCGGTTGGAGGTAGAAGTCCTCGTTGAAGCGGACGTACGCCGTTCGGGGTTAATTAAGGACTCTCTCAAGCTGCGTTAGTTTTTAGCAGATTATTTTAGCGGCATAAAAGGGTGAAACAAGTGCTGATAATCGCAACTTCTTTTATCATGGTTATGATTTTGCTGCTGCAGGCGCCGTCGTTGTTTTTTTCTAGGAAATGGCGGGACCTAGCCTTTTTTCTGCTTTTCTGGGTTAGTTCATCTGTTTACGCCGTTCTGGTGGTGGCGGGGGTTCCGCTGCCGCGGCCGCCGGAGATTATAGGGGCTGCCATAAAATATTTATCCGGTCTTTTAGGCTTATTCTAAAAAATTTTTTGAAAAACGGAATTTAAGCAGGAAAGTTTTGCCTGAAAGCAAAATAGTACGAAAAGGAGTGTGGTCTTATGCCGGGACTGCTTTTTATGGCTGTGGTGCCTCATCCTCCCCTGATAATTCCGGCTGTAGGAGGGGAGGAGGCAGGAACGGTTAAAAAAACGGCGGCAGCCATGCAAGCAATTGCCTGTAAGATTGCGACGCTTAAACCCGATACTGTGGTAGTTATTTCACCCCACGGGCCTGTTTTCCGGGATGCTGTGGCTGTTTTTGACGGGAAGCGTCTCTCCGGGGATCTGGGCCGGTTTAACGCACCTGCCGAGGACGTGGAGGTTGAAATAGATACCTCCTTTGTAGCGGCTTTTACCGCTAAGAGCGAAACAGAAGGTACTGTGGTCAGAATGGACCGGGAAACGGCGCGCCTTTATCAAACAGAGTACCGCCTTGACCATGGCGCCCTGATTCCCATGCTTTTTCTTAAGGACGCCGGCGTTAAGGCGATGTACGTTAACATAACTTACGGCCTGTACTCCTATGACCGTCTCTATCGCCTGGGTTTTATGCTGCGGCAAGCGGCGGAGGAAACAGGCAGAAAGATTGTTGTTATAGCAAGCGGCGACCTTTCCCACTGCCTTATCCCCGGCGCACCGGCAGGTTATCGGCCTGAAGGGCCTGTTTTTGACCGAAAGCTCAAGGAAATGCTGGCCGCAGGTAACGTGGAAGGCCTACTAAATTTTCAGGAAAGAGACCTGGAAAAAGCGGCGGAATGCGGTTTCCGTTCGATAATCATGGCCTTTGGCGCCCTGGATGGGCTTCAGTTTCAAGCCCGGGTTCTTTCTTACGAAGGCCCCTTCGGCGTGGGCTACCTGGTGGCTGAATTTGAGCCTTCGGGAGAGGAAGCTCCCTCTTTCATGCAAACAGCCGATGATATAGAGGCAAAGGCAAGCAAAGAAAAGAGTTTCCCTGCCGCCCTGGCTCGCCGTTCTTTGGAAACCTACTTGAAGGACAAGCGGCCTCCGGCTGTTCCTGCGGATACACCGCTGGAGTTTCAAACTGCTGCGGCCGGCGTGTTTGTTTCCCTGTATAAAGAGGGGTCTCTAAGAGGGTGTATCGGCACGATAGAGCCCGCTACCTCCAGCATAGCGGCGGAAATAATCCAAAATGCTGTCAGCGCCGGGCTTTATGATTCCCGTTTCCCGCCGGTAAAGCTCCGGGAATTGCCGGATATTACTTTTTCCGTGGATGTCCTTATGCCTCCCGAACCGGCAGCGGGCCTTGAAGATTTAAATCCGCAGGAATACGGCGTGGTAGTGGCATTAAATAACAGGAGGGGACTTCTCCTGCCTGACCTGCCGGGAGTTGATACTCCCCGGGAACAGGTGGAGATAGCCTGCAGGAAAGCGGGTATTTCCCCGCAAGACAATCCCAAGCTTTACCGCTTCAGGGTTAAGCGTTATGATTGACGGAGGCTTGCCGGAGGAGGGGAGGCAGTGAAGGAAGCCCGTTACTATGTTAATAAGGGAGAAGAGACCTGCTGCCTTCTCTGTCCCCAGGCTTGCCGCTTGAAGGAGGGGGAGACCGGCTTATGCCGCGCCAGGAAAGCTGAAGGGCACAAGCTTTATTCTTTAAATTACAGCCGGGTGGGCGCCATGGCTTTAGACCCCATTGAAAAAAAGCCCCTATATCATTTTTATCCTGGGGCTCAAATTCTTTCTCTTGGGACCTTTGGGTGTAATCTGGACTGCAGCTTTTGCCAGAACTGGCAGCTGGTCCGGAGCGAGGGTAAGGGAACGGCTTTCCTTACTCCTCAAGAGCTGGCCCGCCATTTGCGGGAAAAGCCCCAACTAAAGGAGCAATTAGGGGTGGCCTACACATACGGAGAGCCTTCTGTGTGGTACGAATATATTAGCGAGGCGGCTCCTTTAGTGAAAGAGCTGGGCCTGAAGAATGTAATGGTGACCAACGGTTATTTGAACCCGGCCCCCTTAGCGGAACTTTTGCCTCTGATCGACGCGCTGAACATCGATGTCAAAGGATTCAGCGAGGATTTTTACCGTCATAACTTAAGGGGCAGACTGAAACCTGTTTTGAAAACCGTCGAAAGGGCTGCGGAAAAATGCCATGTAGAAATAACGTACCTCCTAATTCCGGGGAAAAACGATTCGCCCGGGGAGATAGAATCTCTGGCACGCTGGTTGGGAGGCCTTGACAGGAATATACCTCTGCATTTTTCCAGGTATTTTCCGAATCACCGTCTGAATATCCCTCCGACAACCCCTGCTGTTCTGATTCGGGCCCGCGAACAGGCGCTTAAACACTTAAACTATGTTTATATCGGTAATTTGCCGGGGCATGAGGGTATGGATACCTTCTGTCCAAGCTGTTCCCGCCTGCTTGTCAGTCGAAAAGACGGTTTTCCGCGGGTGCTGCTGGCGGGCAAACAATGTCCTTCCTGCGGTTTCCAGGTGGGAGATGCTTTTTCATTCTTTTCCTAGGCGGCAGGACTGATATTGTGGCCTTTTCCGTTATAACCCAGGGTATTTTTAGTTTTTTCCAGCATAATAAATAGAGGAGGTTTTTGTAGGGGAGGTAAGGATTTGGCTACACTGTTGTCGGATTTTCTTTTTTTGATAGAAGTTATTAACGACGTTTTACATACCTACGTGGCGGGAGTTCCTCTCGCAGCCCTTATTTTATTGACAGGCATCTATCTTTCCCTACGAATGCGCTTCCTGCAGTTAAGCAGGTTCCCCCGGATTATCGGCAGTACCCTGGGAAAAGCTCTTACTCGGGAAA
>CAZYHL010000001.1:0-47552 GCA_964646795.1 uncultured Syntrophomonadaceae bacterium | reverse complement strand
AGTTTGGAGAAAAGGCTATTCTGAGCAATGCGAAGGCCAACTGGGTTATCACGCTGCAGGGCAATATGCGCTCTCGACTTAAGAAGGGCCAATCGCAGGATCAAATCCAGGCTGATCTTGGCGCTTCCAAAATGGGCGTCGCTTCTGCTAAGATTGCGGCTGATCCTAAGGCCAATGCTATCGCTTTCATGAAGACCTTGACTCCTGAACAGCGGAAGGCGTTCATCCAGGAATTGATGAAGTAACTTTTCCAACAACTAGAATGTGCTAAGGGTCTACTGAGAGTGGTTCTCAGTAGGCCCTTTTAAAATGTGTAATGAGGCACCAAATTTTACAATTAGGAACAGTTCATACATAATTTGGAGGGACTGGTGGGCGAACAGTGGCAACGATGGAAGAACATCATGAAGTGTTATCCATTCGAGGAGAAGCGTTTAGCTAAATGGTCTCCACCATATATAGTACAGCCGAAGTACGACGGTGATAGATGTAGAGCTGTCAAGCTCGCAAGTGGTAACTTCATTCTGTTGTCATCTGAGGAAAACATCATATCTTCATGTCCACACATTAATCAGTACTTAGATGACAACAGTATAAATTTACCATCTGAACTTGATGGAGAGTTGTATTGTCACGGAATGAATCATGAACTTGTCCATGGAATAGTCTCACGCACTGTCAACCTCCATCCTCAGTTTCAATCTATGCAATATCACGTATTTGACATAGTCAATGAAGATATACAGGCACGGCGCCTTATTCAATTAAAAGAGTTAGCCATCAAGGAACCATTAGTCAAGTCTCCTTACTTCTTATGCAATAATCTCGACGAAATAACTCGAGTATACGACTCATTAATCAACCAAGGCTACGAAGGTATCATAGTCCGTAACATTGAAAACTACTACGAACGTAAGCGTTCAACTTTAGTAATGAAGTTCAAACCTAAACAACGGGACGACTATGACATCATTGGATTCCAAGAAGAAGTTGACCAGTATGGGACGCCGAAAGATACTCTCGGCGCTATTATCTGTCGCAGTGGTGATGGTAACGTCTTCAATGTTGGGACAGGATTCACAGATGATAGAAGAAAACAACTCTGGGAAGGAAGAGACCTCATCATCGGACAACGTGCCACCGTGAAGTATCAGCATATAACTTCAGGAAAGAAAGTGCCTAGATTTCCTGTCTTCGTGGAGGTTAAGGTAAATGCGTAACTGGCTTAAAGATTTCCTATGCCACTTAACAGGCATCATCCCTGCTGGAGGAGTTATCGAGTGTAAATCCTACAGTGTTATACAGTACCTAAAATCCATCGAGTACAAAGGTGATTTTTACACTAAACTAAAGGAGAAAAACTAATGACTGTCAATCGTAAGTTCTTTATCGCTGGTGTTCAATACCGAGGTCGTGATATAGTAGAGTTAGTCAAAGGTCTTGAGGAGGGTCAGATTCTCTCACTTGAGGCTGAGCCTACTAATGTCTACGATCCTAACGCCATCAAGATTATCTACGAAGATGACTTCGGAGATACTCATCACATAGGCTACGTTCCCAAAGTAATCTCATCTGAAATCTCCGTAGCTATGGAACTCGAACCTTTGATTTGCATCGTAGTTGCCAATGGAGAGAAGTCTTATCAGTGTGAGGTAGTAGTTAAAACCTTTAATGAGGAAGAGGACCTTCTATCTGAAGAAGAGATTGATGATCTCGACGACGATGGCTATGAAGAGCCAGATGATCCTGACGAACTTACTGAAAATGAAGACTTTGCTAAAGACAACTTACTCGAAAGAGATGATGAATAGGAGTTCAAAAATGGCTGATCGTAAACTACGATGTTCCGAGTGTGGAGTAGAACTCAAGATAACCACCAAAGCCACTGCTCAGCTTTCCGAGAAGGTTATCATGTTAGTCTCTCCACATAACTGTCAGGAATTTAAGGATTTGGAATCCCTTGGTATCACTCCAGATCCTGTCCCTGCACCTGTATTCGGCAAGTTCGTACAAAAATTGAACGATCTAAACCCAACACCTACTTTCGATCCTGGAGATAGACGTTCTAGTGATGCCGTCAAAACTACCGAAATGCCTCAAGGTTTGGCTAACTTGGTTAAACAGAAAGGATTAGGGAAATGATAACTGAACGAACTCTTCGCCAGTGGAGGAGGGATGCACTTAAAGGTAAGCTAATGAAAGATAACTTGCCTCCTGAATCGTTGAATACTTCTATTCTTTATATAGAAGAATTACACCAAAGAATCCTCCGCCTCACTCAAGAATTGCTAGACATTCAACTTATGAAGAAAGGATAGTTATGACTATAGCTGAACTCATTAGAAGGCTAAAAGTCCAGTGTCAAGATGACCTTGATTTACCAGTTGAGATTCAAGATAGTGGAGGTCAGGAATTCTTAGTAGATGATATCTACTATGAGTCTAGAGGACCACTAGTTATAGTGGAGGTAAAATGACTTTTCCTCTTACCTCAAAACCTGAGTGGAATATCTATGACTCATCTAAGTTAGATACCTATATCTCCTGTCCTCGTAAGTACTTCTACGAGCACATTCTAGGCTGGCGTCGTGACTTGCCAGCTCATGACTTGTATTTTGGCCAAGCTTGGCATATAGCTCGTGAACACCAGTTGTTATATGGCTACAACGACGTAGATGGTGCCTTCACCAAGTTCCTCCAATACTACCGCCTCCAGTTCGATGAAGCCACTGATGAAATGTATCAGCCGAAGACACCTATGGGCGTTCTCAAGGCACTCATCAAGTTCGCCCAAGAAAGGAGCAATGACCTAATTGACTACGAGGTTGTCGAAAAAGACGGTGTAAAACTCACTGAAATCTCAGGTACTGTTCCTATCAGTGAGAAACGTAAACTCCATTACAAAATGGACTCACATATTCGTAGATTGAAAGATAGGAAGATTTTCTCCTGGGATCATAAGAGTACTTCTGGCAAGTATATCAATAACGACCAGTGGGCAAACCAATTCTATCTCTCAATCCAGAATGGAACTTACACCCATTGCCTGTACTGTCTATATCCAATCGAAGATGTACTCGGCATAGAGTTCTGTGGAACAGGCTTTGAGTACCTCTCTAGAGGCAGTTCTGCTCGTTCGGCAGGGTATCATGCAACTCTTAGGCGAGTACCAGCGTTTAAGAATCCTAGCCAAATGAACACTTGGCTCTGGAACGTGAATGAGATAGTTAATGAATTAGAGATAGACATGGATAGGCTTCACCACTGCAACATAGAGGATAACTTGCTCTTTGCCTTCAGGCAGAATCCTAAATCCTGTGGTGACTATCGAGGCTGTACCTTCCATGACTTCTGTTTATCATGGACTAATCCACTTCAAAGATGTGGTAATCCTCCACTGGGATACCGCGAAGAGTTTTGGAACCCTGAGGAGGCTGAAACTAAAGTTAAACTTGAACTTTCATTTCCACAATAGGAGACCACAATGGGAGAAGAACCATTCACACTTTCTTGGGAAGAGATAGTTACAGTATTTGAAGTCCTTGAAATACTTCCAGTACATCTTTATGGAGTAGCTGAGCATGCTCTATACAAGCGTTTAAGTGAGGCTATTCAACCTAGAAAGGAAGCATCAGTTGTCTAACTCAAACATCCTAAACGAACTCAACAAAGTTCGCACTTACTACGAACAGGACTTCCTCCAAAAACGATTTAGCGCATTAGTTATTGGAGAATCTGGTTCTGGTAAGACTTACCTACTCCGTAGCTGTCGTCGTCCTATTCACATCGACAGCTTCGATCCTGGCGGAACAAAGTGCCTTAAGAAGTGGATAGATTCTGGCGACATCATAGTTGACACCCAGTGGGAAGATGAAGATCCTCTCTCCCCTGACCGCTTTGCCAAATGGAAGAAAGCTGTAGACTATCGTATCCAAACTGGATACTTCAAGTACTTCGGCACCTACGCTATTGACAGTGCAACCTCCTGGTCTGCTTCCGCTATGTATGGCCAAACAAATGGTGGCGTTCCTCAGTGGTCTAAAGACTACGTCCCTGTCAAGAATGACATGCAGATCTATATCAAAAAACTCATGTCCATTCCTTGTGACTTCTTCCTTATTGGACATCTTGATAAGAAAGAAAAGGTTCTTGCAGTGGATACTAAAACCGGGGTCAGACGTACTGAGGATAACTATCGCTTCTTAACAATTGGCAAAGCTGTAATAACCATCCCTCTTCTATTTGATGAAGTCTATGTACTTCAAACAGAAGACCATCCTGGAGGACTTGAACGATACTTACTCACAGAAGCTCAAGGTGAGTATCAAGCTCGTTCTCGTCTTAAGGGAAGTAACATGCTCAACGTCAAAGAACCTGCAGACATTAAGTCTTTACTTCGTAAGGTAGGTATGCCTGACGAGGATAAACCTAGGTTGGATACTATCAAGGGAGAATAAGTATGAAAAAATTTGGCTTACGTATTGGAGATATTGGAATAGAGTTTTCTGATGTACAGTCCAGAGACAAAGCTCTAATGGACTTTGCTAAAGGGTCAGATGTTAAAATATCTGATTCTGGAGTTAGGTTTACTGACGGCAAAGGATCATTCTCAGTCTATGATAGAGACACTAAAGAGACTATTGTAAACTGTTGCCAGTGCCAAGGAGTATTTGACATCCAGTCCTGCACCAATAGAACCTATCCGCATAAGCATAGTTGGGAAAAAGAATATACAGATAAAGAAGGTTTTATCTGTGATGCTTGCCTAACTAAGCTAACTAAAGACAAAGAAGTCTTCAATGCTAAGAAGCTTTTAAACGAACAGGATGAATAGTTCATCCAAAATTTGTACAAACTAACAACCAACAAGGAGAACACCTAGTATGAGCTTTATGGACTTTTCAAATGTAGAAAAAGAAATCCTCGATGCACCGGCACCTCATATTCTTGACAAGGGAAGTGAAGTGCAGATCCGCATCACTAATATCCGTGAAGGTGTCAGTGACAGGAATAACTGCCGCTGGTTTATGCCTTCCTTCGATGTCCCCAGTGATCCAATGGCTAAGGAATTCAATGCCTTCTTTTGGAACCCTCTGGACAATGCCAAGTTGGACGAGAAACAGCGGCAGAAGAACAATTATAACTTCCAGCAGTTCGTTGCCTGCTTTGGTCTCGATCTGAAGAAATTCAACTTCGACGACCTCCCAGGTAAGAAAGGCTGGGCTATTCTTGGTGTGCAGAAGGACGAAGAGTTTGGGGATAAGAACTTTATTTCCAAATACGTGGTTCCGCAGAGTGGATCGGCTGCTAAGGCGGATAGTTACTAACTAACCTCTTCCCGGTTCTTGGGTAACTCCAAGACGTAAGTAACTTGTTTCAGTGTGGTCAAGTTAGCCGGGAAGTTCATACAATTTTTGGAGGAACTTAAATGACATCAGAACAATTCAATAACCTCTTCTTAGAAGAGAACGAAGCCTCACATGAAATGCTTATAGGTAAAGCTGAGGAGTATGCTACTAATGACGAACGTCTAGAGAATTTCAAACAGGCAGCAGGCATGACTATGGAACCTTCTTCTACAGCCTGCATCTGGTTCATGGTCAAGCATATGGTGTCTATAGTTAAAATGTCTAGAAACCCATGGAGCTATACTCCAGCTAAATGGGATGAGAAACTTCGAGACATCCGCAATTACACTTATCTATGCAAAGGCTGTCTCATTGATGAAGGGATAAAGTAATGAACTGGGACAATTACTTCCTAGACATCTGCAATGCTGTTGCACACAAAAGCCCTTGTTTATCTCGTAAGATAGGGGCTATTATAGTTAGAGATAACTCTGTGTTATCCACTGGTTATAACGGCCCTGCTCGTGGTATCCCTCACTGTGGAATCGACAGACTTGTGAAAGACCAAGAGTTACAATACATAATTACCGCTAGGCAAATACCCCCTAAAGATTTCACCCAAAGCTGTCCACGCAAAGTCCTGGGCTTCCCATCTGGAACCTCCATGGAACTCTGCACTGCTCAACATGCTGAGGAGAATGCTATAACTAATGCTGCTAAAGTTGGAGTATATACCAACAATGCAACTCTCTACCTCAACACCGTAATACCTTGTCAGAATTGTTTTAGTACTATTATCAATGCAGGGATAGTTGAAATAGTATGCCTTGAGAAGTCTAACTATGATAAATACTCAAAATTTATTATAGAATACTCCTCTGTAAAGATAAGGACTTTCAATGTCAAATGAAGACTACAAACCCCGCTTTAGTTTCGAAATCTCTGAAGAGCAAAAGTTTCGTGTCGAACGTCTCTTGGATGCTCACGGAGTTAAGAAAGCCTTGTTCGGCATCATCCTAGATGACGTCCTAGATAAAATCGAACTTCATGGTGACAAGTTCATCGTTGCTATGACAGCACAGTTAGTTAAACCATCTGACTTGATTCAATCTATGAAACATGCAGATGAGTTAATTAAAGATATGGAGGACAAAAATGTCCAACCTTGACGATCTACCCTACAAATCAATCCTCTCTATGGACAATGATGAGGCCTTAGAACTCATAAGGCAAACTCGCCTACGTCGTAGAGAAACTAAGAAATCCACATCTAAAGCACCATCCAAGTCGAAGCCTGCTAAGACTTTCGACTTTACACAATTAACAGATGAAATGAAACAAGAGTTGTTAGAATTGATAGGAGAAGATGAATGATAGATGTTGGCAAAGTAGGAATGGTAGAAATCTCAAAAATTATAGTAGAAGATCGCACTCGTGAGGATATGGGAGATATTGAAGACCTCAGAGCAAACATGCAGAAGAGTGGCCTAATCGCTCCACTTGCACTGCGTCTCATGCACGACGGTACTTATCGTCTCCTTGCTGGAGGTCGTCGATTCTCAGTCCTCTCCACCGAACCAGGCTGTACTCACATCCCTGCTCGTATTTATGAACGAGAACTAAACGAACTCGAGATGGCAATCATTGAGGAGTCTGAAAACCTCTATCGTAAAGAGATGACTTGGATTGAGAAGGATAAACTAACTTCCAAGATCCACAGGCTCAACCAAGAACTCTATGGTGTCAAAGCTCCTGGCCCTTCATCTGAAGGATGGGGAACTAAGGAAACAGCTGAGGCTATTGGAGCAAAGTCACGTACTGAAGTAAGTGAAGCACTTAAACGTGCCCAACTTTTTGACGAGCACCCTGAACTTTTCACCGAGTGCAAAACCGCTTCAGATGCATCCAAAGTAATCAACAAAATGTCTGAGGCTATTGCAAAGCAACAAGTCGTCTCAGAGATGGAACAAAAAGGAATGTCCGTCACCCTGCAAAAACTCAACGATGCGTACATCATTAGGGACTTCTTCCAAGGGGTCAAAGAACTCCCTGATGGGCTATTTCACACTGTAGAAATCGACCCTCCCTATGGCATCAAACTAATGGACATCAAGCAGAAGGAATCAGTCTCCCAATACACCACTGAATCCTACAACGAGATAGACTCTGATGCTTATCCTGAATTCCTAGAACAACTCTTTAAGGGATGCTACAGAGTAATGACTGATAACTCTTGGCTCATATGCTGGTTCGGTCCAGACCCTTGGTTTAACATAGTCTTCAAGATGATCCATAGAGCAGGCTTCAACTGTCGTCGCATTCCTGGTATATGGGCTAAGACTAGCCCAGGTCAGACTAACAATCCTAACATCCACCTAGCCAACTCCTACGAAATGTTCTTCTACGCATACAAAGGCCGCCCAGTAATCAACATGGCTGGGCGTTCCAATGTCTTCCACTATGCACCTACTCCACCTTCACAGAAGACCCACCCTACTGAACGCCCACTTGCATTAATGAGGGAAGTCTACGAGACCTTTGCTATGCCAGGTTCACGTTTACTAATCCCATTCCTAGGAAGTGGCAATGGACTTCTTGCTGCAGCAGAACTTAACATCAGCGCACTCGGATTTGAAAAGAGTCGTGAGTACAAGGATGCTTTTCTAGTTAAAGCACATAACTTGTTGCATAAATAGTTCCTACAAATTTTGTATAAACTGGAGAAGAAAATGAAGCGGACGTATGTACCTCCTTCTGGCGACACCTGCGCAACATTTGGCCTTATCGGTGAACAACCTGGAATTGACGAAATAAGGGGTTCTCCACCTAGACCATTCATAGGCCAAGCTGGCAGGATGCTTGATGACATCTTGATGATGTCTAAGATTATTCGTTCTAGTTTGTATATAACGAATGTCATTAAAGATCTCGACGAGCCTCTTGCCAAGTACATTGACATAGACTTCAAGAAAGGCAAGTTTACTATTAGCCCAAATGGCTATCGTTATATCCAAGAACTTGGGCAAGAACTTAAATCTCTGAAGCTAAACGCTGTCCTCGCATTCGGCAACGTACCCCTAATCGCCCTATGCGATCGTATTGGAATAGGTAAATGGAGAGGATCTGTGTTGGAATCTACATTAGTCCCAGGGCTTAAGGTAATCCCTACATACCACCCTGCCACGATCCTCCCTCCTAAATGTAACTACATCAACAAACCTTTAATCATTGAGGACTTACTCCGTGCAGAAGAAGAATCCCACTATGCAGGTATCACTCGACGATCTCGAACGGTTATCATCAGACCTACATTTGATGAAAGTGTCGCTATCCTTAATCACTGCTTCCAGGCTGGACTCCAAGGACAGGAAATTGCTATCGACATCGAAGTCGTTAACGAAGAAGTGGATTGCTTTTCTGTCGGATGGGATAGAGAAAAGGCTTGCTCCATTCCCTTACGTTCCTCCCAAGGAGACTACTTCACTCCAGATGAAGAAGTGCAAATAATTAAACTCCTCGCGAGGATAATCGAAGATGAACGAATATCTAAAATTGGTGCAAACTTTATTTTTGATCTTGAGTTCTTATATCGTAAGTTCGGCATTCGTCCTAGGGGCAATCTACATTGCACACAGATCGCGCAGAAGATCAGCTATCCTGACTTTCCTGCTGGCCTCGACTTCGTTACCACTATGCATACTGATATTCCTTATTATAAACAAGATGGTAAAAAATGGATGAAGATGCAGAGTGGGACTTGGGAAACCTGGTGGAATTACAACGGGATGGACTCCATAGTACCTATCGAAGCTCATCCTAAGCAACTCAAACATCTTGAGATGCAGAAGAATATAGTCACGTATGATCGTCAACGTAAACTCATCGAACCTCTCATCTATATGGGAGAAAGGGGGATTAGAGTAGATGTCCAAGGAATGCTTGCCTACCAAGAAGAGCAACAAAAGGAACTCGATGCCCTGATTGTCAACCTTAAGTCCGAGGTCGGACACGATATTAACCCTAACTCTCCACTGCAACTCAAAAATTATTTCTACCAAGAGTGTGGACTTAAGCCTTATAAGTCCAGAACAACACATGGGGATTCAACTGATGTTGATGCTCTCAAGCGCATATTCAGACTTGGTGGAAAAGGTTCAGCAGTTGCAAGATTAATGCTTGACATTCGTGGTCTCTCAAAACGCATCTCAACTTATCTCAACATTGGAAAGGTAGATCCAGATGGACGCTATAGGTCGAGCTATAAACCAGTTGGTGCCGAAACTGGACGGCTGTCGTCAGGTCAAACTATCTTTGGTACTGGAGGGAACCAGCAAAACTGGCCGCATGATCTACTTCGTTTCTTCCTCTGCGACGAAGGATATATCCTCTACTCATTTGACTTATCGCAAATTGAGAACCGTATTGTCGCGTATGTTGGAGGAGTTATATCGCAAATCGAGGCTTTTGAAACCGGAGTTGACCTCCACAGACTCACAGCCTCCATCATCTTCAACAAACCCTACAACCAAATAAGTGATGAAGATGGCTCATCATCCTTAGGTGATGGCCGCCAATCTGAGCGTTACTGGGGGAAGAAAGGGAATCATGCAACCAACTATGATGTCTCCTATAAAACCTTCGCACTGGTTAATGAGATGCCTGAAACTGATGCAAAGCAAACTCTCGAATCTATTCATCGAGGCTATCCACAAATACGAGGCGGTTACCACCAGGTTATTAAAGAAATGCTACGCAACAATAGGATGGTTACTAACCTATTTGGTCGCAACCGTTTATTTCTTGGTCCTGTTTTTCCTGACCGTTTTACTCCTGCCAGCGCTTGTGATACTACCTTTCGTGAGGCTTATGCACAGTTGCCTCAGAGCACTACGGCAGATAAGATGAACGAACAAGGTATTGAATACATCTACTACAACCAGCAGTGGTTCAAACCTATAGAGATCCTAACTCAGATACATGACTCTATAGTATTCCAGATACCTGTCTCAGTCCCATGGATCGAGCATGCACGTATGCTTCTCCACATCAAGTACTCTCTCGAACGTCCTTTAATATGGCATGAGAGAGAGATCAAAACTCCTGTTGACCTATCCATAGGCCTTAACATGTACAAGAAACAAATGAAAGAGTTCAAATCAAAATCACTTCCTGCAACTCCTGAACTTCTTGCAGAGAAATTGGAGGAAACTTATGGGACGCTCAGAGCCACCCAAAGTGCTAAAGAATCAACTATATAGCTGCGATAGGTGCGGCGGCTTATCATTATGCAAACCTTCTAAACATGCATCAGGATTATTTTGTTTAAGTTGCAGAAACTCAATCGCTCAGAAACACAACATAAGGAGAAAACAAAATGTACTTCGAAGAAGTAGAGAAGAGAGTAATTCAGTGGGCTAATGATCGTGGGATACTTGAGGGTACAACTTTTGAAGCTCAGTATAAGAAACTCAAGGAGGAGTATGATGAGTTAGGTGAAGCTATTGAACAAGGAGACTTTGAAAAATTCCAAGACGCTATTGGTGATATGCAGGTTGTGTTAACTATCCTTGCACATAAGGCACTTACTGATATGTTCACTTGCTATACTGCAGCCTATCTTCAAATCAAGGATAGAAAAGGCAAAATGGTAGATGGTATTTTCGTAAAGGATTCTAATGTCTAGGCATCTTAGTGACTGGATCAATGGCTTCATGACACTCACAGATGATTCAGAACCTCCGACGCTGTTTAGGAAATGGGTAGCCATATCAACAGTGGCTTCGGCATTACAGAGAAAGATCAAGTTCGAACTAGGCCTATCCATCACTATCTACCCAAATCTCTACGTGGTCCTCGTAGGTCCACCTGCAACTGGCAAAGGAACAGCTATGGGTTTCGCTGAGGACATCATCAACAAAGTTCCCTCCATCAAAATAAGTGCCCAAGCTACATCCCTTCAAGCCTTAATCAAAAACCTCAAGGAGACTAACCTCACCGACCTTAACAAAGACACAGGCCAGATGATCTTCCACTCTTCCCTCACAGTATTCTCCAATGAGTTTACTGTCTTCCTAGGATATCATAACTCTGAACTAATCGCTACACTTTGCGACTGGTTTGACTGCAAGGAGAAATGGGTCTATGATACCATTAAGCGTGGGAGAGAGGAGATCCGCGGAGTGTGGGTTAACATCCTTGCCGGCACAACTCATGAATCCCTCCAGGCTTCCTTCCCTATGGAAGCAATAGGTGGTGGCTTAAGTTCTCGAATCATCTTCGTCAACGAATATAAGAAAGGTAAGGATGTTATCTTACCAAATATCACAGACAACCAACTCCAATTACAACAGTATTTGATCCGTGACTTGGAGCAAATCTCATTGTTAAGTGGAGTTTATAAAACCACTGAAAATGCCATCAGCGTTTACTACGACTGGTGTATGAAATCTATCAATAATCCACCTTTCCAAGACAAAAAGTTTGAAGCCTACATTGGGCGACGAAGAGTTCACTTGTTATCAGTAGCAATGATCTGTGCTGCATCTCGAAGCAACAAACTCATCATTGAAGAACAGGATATGCGACGAGCAGTGGAATTCCTTGAGGAAGTAGAAGTTAGAATGTCTACAGTCTTTAGAGGGATTGGACGCAGTGATATATCTAATCTCCTTGGTGACGCTATCGCTTTCCTTGAATCCTCAGTAGCAGACGAAGTTCCTATCTTCCTCTTCTATCGTAGATTCGAAGGTGATGTGGATAAGATGTTGATGGATCGCTTACTCAATACACTTGAACAATCAGGTTACATAGAAGTAGTCCGTCGTCCTGGATTAGACACTATGATGAAGATAATTAGGGAGAAAACGAATGGCTGTGATTAATAGAAACTCAATCTGTACATGGTGTAGAAAAGAGCCAACTTGTTACTATGAAAAGTTCCTTCGTAAGGATTGCCCTTACTTTATGGAGCTAAGGCCTGAAGAAATAAACGTGAAGCATTTGTGTAGAGTATGCGGGCATCCTACAATTCCTACCGGTTATTGTAGATCCTGTCCTCTCTGTGGTGAAAGCACAGGGTGTGCATGAAAGGAGGTGATGTGGAGTGAACGATCCGAACGTGGCGATCGGACCTTTTGTGATATAGTGGGGGCTGCGCATCCACTAAAAAAACACGCACAAACAAAAAGAGGGACTAGCAATCACTCACTAGTCCCTCTTAAGTCCATACAAAATTTGTATGATCTATTTACTCATCAAGATTCTCACCCTCTGCTTGAAGTCATCAGTAATCACACCTCTAATCTTCTTCCCTTCATCACCAAACCTACTCGCTTCACTCAACAACTGATCCACAGCCTCAGTATTACCAGCACGCTCATCCATCTTCTTAGCTTTATTATACCTCTCAACAAATGCCTCTGCTCTTCCCTGTGAGTCCATCTTCATCAGCTTTCTCCACCAACCTGCACTAGGTAAGTCTTTCAAGGACATAGTCTTCTTCACATCCTCTGCTAACCTCTCCTGGTCTGCTTTGTCAGGTTGTTTACTAATGAACTCATTTATCTCTTTTCCTGTAACCTTCCCACCTGCAAGGTAACTATCTAACAGCCTATCAAGCTCTTGATTCTGCTCTGCCTTAATCCCTATTCTCCTCCAGTTAATCTCTTCAGCTTTCTTTATATCCTGGGAGGCTGGATTAGTTAACCCAAAGAACCTCTTCGTTCCTGGGTATCTTGATATAGACTCAGCTAACAACTGTTTCTTCTGATCATCATCTAATCCATGAAAGATCTTGTCATACATACTAAAAGTCAACTGAGAATAGAGATTATCATTAGTTAAATAACTCTGTATCACATAACCTAACCTCTCAGGACTAAGGCCAGTCAGATCACCAAGGTCTTTATATATCTCAGGTGTCCTTTTTGTGTACTCCAGATTACTCCCTCCCACCTTATCCCCAGTCATCCATTGAGGAGGCTTGTAAGGAATAGGCCCTTCATACCCCTTCCATATTTCATTACCTGACCATATGTTAGTATTTGTATAATACCCTATCAGCCCCTGCGCTGTGGGAGGCAAATTACTAATATCTGCCGGAAGTGCATCTTTCAAAGACCGTACAATTTTTGTAGGATCTATTTCATCCCCAAGCATTTTACCTGCTATGGATTCGAATAGTACTTTGAAGAACGCCTGTCCAGAATCCAAAGGTGCTCTAAAGAATACATGCCTCTTTTGACCATCAACTGTAACACCTGCATCTTTTCCCATCACAAGTGTAAAAGAGTTCTTAGATCTAGGATCATCCCTGAGATCATCTATAGCTTGAGGATTTCTCTGCCTATTCAATAGATACAGTCCAGTAACTAAAGCAGCAAATTGCCCTAACTTTACTGCTGATGCTTTAGCTGTCCCACTCCCAGGTTCAAATACTCTCCACAACGATCTAGTACCTACAATCCTTGCCTTTAAATAAGGTATGGCATTATCAAGTGCTTTAGCTATAGACCCACCTTCACCAAAGTTCATCTGATCAATAGCTGCAAACGAAGCCTCTCTACGAATCTTAGGATCCTTCTTAGCCTGCTCCACTGTCAAGCCTTGTTCCTTAGCCCTCATTCGGATAACTCTATTTCTTATAGCCATCCTCGTGAGCATTTCAGAGCGTCTGTTGATTCCACTCATGAAGTCATATAGGGCATCAAATGGGCCTTCAAGTCTAACTCTATTCTTAGCATTAACATCTGTTAGCCTACCCTGCGTATAAAGATAGTTACTTCCTCCTCCATCTTCAATGAAGTCGTCAATAACTCCCTTCTCCTTCATTACATCTACAAATACGTCCTTATAATCTCTAGCCATCTGTCCTACAGCTCTAGGAGCCCTCATACTATACAAACTCTTCCACTTATCACCTTCCATAACTCTGGAAGCAAACCAAGCATGCACGGCATCCCTTGGTAAATTAGCTATTGCAAATGCAGGATTAATGCCAGTAGCGAATAACTTAACTATCTGCGATCCACTAAACACTCTCACAAACTTCGCAAACGCCCCTGAAGTCTCCTTCGTCTCAGCCATCCATTCTTTAGCAAACGAAGGTTCCAACCACATCTCTTTCTTAATTCCATCTTCAAGATAATAGTCTCTAACCCAACCTTTAGGATGCGTAAGTACTTTCTCATATCCCTTGGATACATCCCCAAGTGCCTTATCTACAGCTCTCAATGCTGTAATATTCTTAGTAGCACTAAACTTCTCTTTTATCCCATTAGCTTTTAATAGTTGCCTAAACTCATAGTCACTAACTCCTTGCTCATATCTCTTGATCTTAATACTTCTCTTCAATCCTGTAACATCACTAGGTTGAGCATCAAGCACTTTCACTTTCGAAGTATCCACCCACGAAAACTTATTCTCCGGAGTACTCTTAGCAAAGTCAGCCATTGTTCTCTTAGCTCTATTAATCGCAATAGCTGTGTATACCTGATCAAAATACTCAAGCATTGTTAGTCTTGAGTTAGTCTCCAACAATACCTCATCATTTCCACCCTTTTTAATTCTCTTAAGTGGATCAAACGCCCCTTGGCTTGTTCTGCCTACTCCACTATTCCCAGTTATCTTGTCTATTGTCTGTTTAGTAACTGGACTAAACTTTGCATAATTATTAGCTACTAAATCCCTCTCCTCTTGACGACCTATAATCCCCTCATCTGCAAGATCCTTAGTAGCTTGTCTATTTGCATCAAAGTAAGTATCCTTAGCTTTGCGAACTAACAACTCTGCTTGAGGAGTAAGATCTTCTGAACCATTGATCTTCTTTGAGCCAATAGCATTTATAATATCAGTACTATTCTCTACTGAGAATGCCTTCGGAACATTCTTAATTGTCTTAGGCGAAGTCTTATTAACTGCCAGCACACGCTCGGCCATAATAAGTCTATCTTTAGCCTCTTGCTCTGCTTTAGACAGTCCACTATTGACTTCCTTATCTGCTTGCTTATATCTTGCAATTGCTAGGGAATGCCCACCTCTTGCTAATGCTGTAGCTTGTAATACCTCCTTAGCTTTATCACCTTCTGCTTCTATAAGTGCTCGTGCATTCCCACTTTGATTTAACCAGTGTGCTATACCTATCTTCTTAGCCTCTCTAAACATCTCAGCAATAGACTTACTCTTTGCTTCACTGAGACGTTTGTAGTAATTAGTGAGGTCTTTGCCTAAGGATTCTAGTCTATCAACAGGCACTCCACTATATAAACTAAACCCACCTGAAGCTTTGGATTTGAGAGGTTGGAGGGAGACTGATTGGACCTTAGTTGAAGAAGGGTTATCTACAAATTTACCTCCTAATAATCTAGCTACACTATCACTTCCATAGTCATACATTACTCTATCAAAATTTCTATCTTGTTTTAGAGCCTCTATAATACCCTTTATAGTCATCTCATCACTAGCATCTAATCTATTATTTTTTATAAAGTGCTGAAGAGACTCTATATCATGTTCAGGACCTACATACTTTCTCTCTTTAAGATAGTCTTTAAATCTTACATTAGACTCTCCTACCTCCCCTCCCAACTTCTTCACCACATTAGGGATGTCTTGGTCGTAGAGTTTGCGGAGGCCTTTGTTTTCCATTACTAGATTTTGTCCAGTTAGTGCCCTCTCTCTAGAATTTAATCCAGAACCTGTTCTAACTGACCTAGGCTTAGCGGATAATAATCTATCAGTGGCTTCTTCTCCTATAATATTAGATAATTCTTCTACGTTTGTATATCTATCATATATTATTCTTCCATCAGTAGATCTAATTTTAAGAACTCCCCCCGTCTCTTCAGCGTCTAAATTAGGTAATCCTACACCACCACTGGTAGCATCATGATAGACTATATCAGAGATAGTTTGATCTAACGAATACCTCTTCGCTTGCATCTCCCCAGTAGTCCACGCCACCTTGTCATAGCCATTATCTATGGCATACTTCAAGGCGCGCTTCATCCCTATCTCTCTCCACCTCTTCTGTAGATAGGCTGGCATCTTCTCTTGTTCAGATGGATTAGGTGGTTGAACTTCTTCTAGGAATAGTACTTTCTTTCCTTCACTATCAACTCTGTCATTCATCCTTAATCTAACAACAGGATTTTCTATGTCTGAGTAGTCAGCGTGGCCGTCTTGCCATGAAGGCCCATTAGGAACTAATTCATTAGGGGTAAGCTCACCACTCTGATACTTATTCCATAACTCATCTCTAGTAGACTGGCTTAAATACGATCTAACAGAATCAAATGATTCTCTAGTTATATCTACACTAGTAGTCCTCTCAGGAGCCGTCACAAACAACTCTTTATAATTACTCCCTCCAGGTTCGACGTAGGAGGAGAATTTGGGAGTAAAGGAATCTTCATCGTATGGATCAGATGGATCTTGATCTTTTCTATATGAAAGTTCTACATCCTTCAACTCCACACTACCTTCATCAATGATCTTCCCTATTTCCTCTCTACTATACTTCCTCCCTTTCTCCAACACTCCTTCAAGCCCTACATTCTCCCATTCGTCCTTAGTACTCCCTTTCCTCAACGTCGCAAGTATCTGCTCTGCACTAGCAATCTTAGGTAACTTCTCCTCAGCATATTTCCTAAGTGAACTAAACCAAGGCTTCATCATCTGATAAGCTTCATCAATAGGCAAGCCAAAATGTAGTGATGTCCCCAATCCAGGCTTCTGTGCCTGTCTCATCCACTTAGCAGCGTCACTTACATATGTACTAAACTCTTTAAATCCTTCCTCATCAACTCTTCCCTTCTCATCTATAAACTGCCACTCGAAGTCATTAGGCTGGGCAGCCATCCTACTAGCCATCTCTTGTGTCTTAGTTACATCAACCTTCTCCCCATCCAAATAAGCGTTGAAGTCAGCAACTAGCTTACGTGCAGTAATCGCAGCACTCTTATAATTCTCAGGATCTGTACTCGTCAACTCCTCATATGTGTTAGCAACTACTGGATTCCTTCTATAATTATTCAACTGTGCCTTGGTAACATCCTTTTCTTGCCTGAAAGGGCTACTCTCATTCCTCATCTCTACCGGCTCAGGCTTCCCTAGCTCAAAATCAATCTCATTCAGATCCTCCTCTACAACACTCTTAGTATCCTCAATAGTTACTTCCTCAACTGGCTTTCCTACCGCCTTAGCAACTTCCTCATCCTTGGGATAATCAGACCAGTCTTTTAACTTGTTGAGGTCTTCCTTCATCGGAGCAAGGAGTTCATCAAACTCATCAGGCTCTAGCTGTGGTTCCTCTTTAGTCCGTACATTTTTTGTACGAACTATTTTCTGATTCGTAGTTGCCATCTCCTTCTTTACTTCAGGTTCTACAGACTTCTTTTCAGCCGCAGCTTTAAGTGTGCTAGAAGCATCAAAGAAAGATCCCCCTGCAGATCTATTCTTCCTAAAGTCTGCAATCTTCCTAGCATCCTCTGGCAAACCTTTGGCAATCAAGAATGAGAATAGTGAATCTATCAATACTCCAGATCCACTATCTATCATCCCTCTAGTATCTCCAGCCTTTACAGAATTAGCGAAGTTAACTGAGTTGTTCAACGCGTTATTAAGCATATCAGTTGTGAATCCCAACTTAATAGCCGCCTCAGTTATATTCTTTATTCCTGTAGGTAACCCTTTGACAATGGCATTAGTTACTAAATGAAACCCTTGGCCTATTAACAGTAAGCTAGGAAAAGCTCCAGTAATCTGTCCTGCTATACCTACTGGAACCTCACCAGTAATTCCCTGAGGAGTAGGAGCCACTCCGCCTAACATACCAAATGTAGCAGTTCTAATCAATCCTTCAGCAGCGTTCCCTGCGAATGTAGCAAGTAGTTGTTCGCCTTTGCTCCCTGTATACTCTGGAGGAGGTAAAGGTTTAGACAATATCTCCTTTGCTTGTGCAGGTTTCAATGCACTCATTGAAAAGTTACTCTTCGTAGTCTGAGCTATATAAGCTCCTTCTCTTTCATAAGGAAGAACTCCAAAGATATTTAGAAGTACATTCTTCTCAAGAGGGCCATAGTCTTTGGATGTAATAGGTGAACCAGTAAATGATGGAAGCTTTGGAGGATTAGCTCTCAATATTTCAGCCTCTCTATTCTGAGCCTCAATCCTATCTGCACCTAACTTCCCTGCTACATCCATAATAGAAGAACCCAGCTTAGAGAAAAAGCCAGGTTCTTCCTTTGGAGGGGTAGGTTGAATAGGGGCAGGTTGTTTACCTAGGACTATATCAGCATCACTTTGTTGAGAAGCAGTCTTCTTTCCTAAGACAATTTCAGCATCATCCATTACTGAGGCCCTCTAATGAAGTACTCTCTTTTAGAATCAGGATCTTTAACTATCCATCCGCCCTGCACTGGAGTTACATTCTTATCTCCAAAAACTGACCTGATCTTAGCTCCCATAGCATTAACTACTTTAGGCTTCAACTCTGCTTCAGGCATAGCTATAACTCCACTGTCAACTTGCTTCCTCACATTGTCAGCAAAGTCCGGATCAAGCACAGTTAACTTATCCTTCGCCAGCCCCTCCTGCATTACCTTCTCACCTGGGCTAATATTAACATTCGTCGCTCCTGCCCTCCTCATCTCTATCATGATCTTCTTAAATGCAGGATCAGTCATAGCCCTATTCAACATTCTCATCTCAGCAGGTTCATTAGGCTCCTTATCCTTCCAGTCTTTAATAGATCCTTTGAATCCATTAAACTTAACGTCATACTCATACATCAACTGATCAGCAGGCTTATCAGGATTTTGAGCTTTATACCAAGCTATGCGATTTTTCTCTGCATCATTATCAGCCTCAGCCCCACGCAGCTTTCTATTCTCAGCTTCCGCTGCAATCTCAGCATCAATCTTCTGCATCAACTTGGATTTGTAGTCTCTTTCAGTTGCGGCAGATTCTCTATTCGCAACTTGCTCATCTTTAGCCATCTTCAACTGCATCAAATTACTAATCAATTCAGGAGTAAGGCCAGCTAGATCAGATGCAGTTAAATTAAGCTGGCCAAGTGCGAAAGGGCTTGCAGGGTCTCCTGTGTATTTATCCATCTTTGGCTGAGGACTATCCATTTGCAAAGGCTCAATCCCAGTCTGTCCTGGATTAGGTCCTAATTCTCCAATAGGAGTGGACCTCTGAGCTTTCATAGTAAGTCCTTTGTCATCAACTGATAAACTATATCCAGGCATCTCTCCACCTAGAATTTTACCTAACAATGAGGAATAGTTCTGTGTCTGTATATTCTGTTGAGTTCTAGTATCTAATGCACTAGCAGTACTATTAGGCCCTGCTATCCCTGCACCTAACGCAGACAAGTAAGATAGAAACTGTTTATCCTTAAACAAGTTCCCTAATCCTTCAAGGAACCCACCTCCACCTCCACCTGTAAACGGCCCTGCTATACCAAAGTCATTATAAGCCATAATTCCTCCTAGGAAAATAATCCACCTATTAAACCTACAGCTGCCCCAATCCCTGTACCTATTCCAGGAGCTATCATACTTCCTGCAGCAGCCCCACTCAATGCCCCACCAAGTGCGCCAGCAACTTTATTCTTGTGTTGATCTGTACGTTCATTAATAGCATGTTGTAGTACACCCAAAGCATCCATATCATACTTCCACATCGAAAGTGCCCACACAGACCTCCTGGAATCAATCTCCAAGTTATGACTATCCACATCCATCTTGGCGGAAATGTATAGTTTCAATATCTGCGAGTATGCATCAATAACACTTCTATTCCACTCAAGGTGTCGTGCAAATCTATCTTCTGCTACTGGGAGCATCTTAGTACGAAGATTAGCGCTATACGAAGCAAGTGACTTCGTTCTTGAAGCAGCAATGAGTGCCTTCCCTATAACAAACGAACTAGAATTCACTGCATTAATATCCCTCATCCCTGCTTCAAACTCTGGAAGCTGAACAGTTTCTATATCATCTTGAAGAGCTACTCCTTGAGCTGCTATATTGTCATCAAGTACAGGGCCATTAATAGAGTCTTCCAATATCTCATCAAACAACACTTCAAGATCTAGTCCTGCCATGAACTTCCCATACATATCATACAGTGACGGGAATGAACTTAGCAGATACCCTGTCCCAAAGAAGGCACTCTCGATTTCTACATCTGTGTATCCTTCATAAGGATTATCAGCTGCAGTACTCTGCACTAATGCTTGCACTGAATCCAGCAAAGTCTGATGATGATCCTCAACGTAAGGGGCATACCTTATCTTCGACTCAGTATACTGAGGATTACCTTTTCCACCCATACTCATCTATACCTCCGTGTAGAAACACCTGAAGCGTTCTTTGAAGCCTAGCTTTTCTACTATTTCATAAACTCTAGGGATTTGAGAGTAGGTTGAGATATAGTTACATTTGTTAGTCTTAGCAAATTCCTTAATCACTACTATATCCTCATCCCACTCTTTATCTAAAACCCTTTGGAATGAATACAGACATTCAATGAACAAAGTCCTCTTCCCTGTAACTTCATCTCCAATAAGCCTAGTAATCATTAGAGCGAGTAACTGTTTAGCATCATCAGTGCGCACAAAGCACTGTGCAGAATCACTAAGAAGAGCAGCTAACAATTTAACAAGGTAAGCTTCAAACTCTTTACCTTCCATCTGTGTCGCAGCCTTAGCAGCAAACTTAATTGCATCCCATAGCTTTGGTATCTGTGTAGGCATTGCCCTAATAACCATTACTCACTCAACTCCAATCCAGGCCTGATGCCATGACCAGTTCCTACAATTTTTATATAATCTAATGTGAACCACTCGTAGATTTGAGACCTTACACGGAAACGAAACTCAACACCAAAGCAAGGTATATGCGCTATACCTGATGGATTAACAAGTTTCCACGCGCTCTTCTTGAATGGATCAAAGTTGTTAAGTCTAGTCTCAACCTGCACTTCTAACTTATAACTAAGATTCACTCCAAGTTCAATCTGCTGAATTGTCTTAGGCTTACGTGTACCAAAGTCATATGTATCTGTACAGATCTCAAACTTAGGCATCTCAAATTCTTCAGATGCTGCAAGATAACTAGTCCCACTCTGCTTCCCAATTCCAGTAATAAACTCAATTCCTGAGCCAAATGAATTAGTTTTAGAACTATATATGAAACCATAAGTTCCATCACTAATATATACTAACCCTGTCTCTTCATCAAAGCTCATTACTGGATTAGTGAGGGTTTCCAGATACTCAGAATAATCAAGTATCTTAGGCCCTTCACCAGTCATAGTACACAACCTATCCTTCTTATCAATCCAGAAGTGCTGTGACTCATTACCAGCTACTGCACCTTTCCACAACACACCTACTCTTGACAAAGTATCTATAGCAAAAGTAGGTGTGATTTGGTAACTATCTTGCCCTGACAACCTGGTAGAGACATTATAGTTCTTCAACGTGGAAGGTTGGAATACTGTAACTCCATTAGCCCCGTAGACTACAAAGGACTTGTTGCCTAGCTTCTTAATGTCATAGACTAGGCCCTTCCAATCTAAGTTACGTTCACCTGCAATATTAGACTGGTCGATGGTGAAGTCTAAACTACCTATCTTCGACCACTTAATCCAATTATCCTTGACATTCTCAAGAGTAGTGTAATCAGATAGGAGTGATAGCGTAAGTTCAAGAGGTAAGCAGTCCACTACAAATCCAGCTACTAATGAAGATCCTTCCTGAGCCAAAGTCAACTCTAAAGGATCTACAGCAATAGATAGATTAAATACCTCACCTCCAATTTCGGAGTGGATATATAAAGGACTTACTGAAAGAAAGTTAGTACTCATAATTTCCTCTAGTCAAGAACTAAAGAAACTCCAGTGAGTGCTGCAGTACCACCGTCTGCTTGGGTGTAATTGGAGCCGAAGTCGATATATCCAACTATATCTTTTCCAGCAGTTGTATCATTATAGATAATCGCCCCTGGTGTCGGGCCAATAGCTCCAACACTTGCAGTCCAGGAAGGGTTAGGCCAAGATACAGTCACATTCCTATTAACATCATCTTCAGTGATTGTAGCAGCACCTAACGTTGCTCCTCCTGTCGAATACCCACTTCCGTTAGCCAACTCACTCGCTGACACATCTGCATATTGTTGATGAGTAGCAGGATTATAGGCAAATCCACTAGCCATCAAAGCAATCTTAAACGTGTCAGATGAAAAATCCATTCCTTTACGTAAAAGGAAGTAACGCATATAGTTTGATGTTACATTAGCCATTCGTATTCTCCTAGATGTTAATCCTCTGTATAATGTCCAAGTTGATACAACCAAGCCTTATCACAACTTATTGGATGATGAGTGCTATTAGATCCTATTTCTGTATAAGGTGGCACCTTCAAGTACTTCTTTACGTAGTCTGTTAAAAATTGATTCTGCAACGTAGAAAAATGATGACAGATGTATAAATATTTACTATCGACTGCCGGGTACATCATATTCCCAAGTGCAGGAGTAAATGAGTCTACAAATGTAAAAGTTAATTTATTATATATCTTCACTACGCTACTACTTACTACATATACATAGTCTTCATCTACCGTAATTCCAGTTAAATCATCAAATATATCTTCTTCATCATAGAAGGTAGTATCTTCAGGACTTCTACTCACAAATGAAAAGTCTGCTAAATTAAATCTAGCCGCCCCACTATCATAATCACTTACATATAAATAACTTCCATCAATAAACATATCCATAGCTTCATGCACACCGTTACCGCTATGATCTCCATCATCTATATTTATAAAGTCTACAAATGTTAAAGTAGCTTTATCCATCCTTACAAAACCTGCAGGATATTGAGGAGAAGAAATATATAAGTAGGTATCATCACATATCAGGCCCTGAGGATTGGCCCACTCATAAGATGTAATAGGGTCTTCCCAATATTCAGTACTTCTATATTCAGATACATATGATAAATCTGACTTTAACCTTTTAATAACTCTAAATGTGTCATTCTGATCTATTATATACAGATAAGTATCATCACAAGCTATACCACAAGGATAGTTATAAGCATTCTCGCCATCCTCAGTCTCATATGACCTATCACCATTTTCAGCTACAAATGCTCCAGTAGCTAAATTCCATTTAGTTATATAAGCATCCAGACTACATATGTAAATATAAGTCCCATCATAACAAGCTTGATATGAGCTATCTCCTAATGTACCATATCCACTATCTGTATTAGGAATTATATTAACTCCATCTATATCAAAGTTACTTATGTCAAATCTATTTACCCCTGCATATCCTATAGTATATAAGTAACTACCTACAACTATTACATCATAAGCAGCCAAATTCCCATCATGCTTATATCCAGTAAAGTCATATGAGTAATCATCTCCTAAGATATCTACTATTTCCCAAGTAACTTTATCTACCTTTAATAAAGAGCCAGAGCTTACTATATAAGCATAGTCTCCACTAACCCATATACCATTAGAAGCAAAATTATATGATCTAGGCATCCCATAAGATTGAGATAACACCATAGAACTTTTATTATATCTTTGTATTCTATATCCCCAAGCATCTGCTACATATAAGTATTGATCATCAACTGTCATATCCAAAGCGTATTGTGGACATAGATGACCTAACTCAGTCTCATTGTAGTAATGTAAGTGAGCTAACGTAGACTTTGTATATTTAGAGATTCCCCTAGATATATATCCATATCCGTTTCCCCAAAGTATATCGCTGCCGTCTGTACAATTTCCATAAGGTCTACCTGATATATAAGATATTACAGATAGATCAGTTAATGACCTCTTCTCCAACCTATTTTGAGAGTAGTTACATACATAAAAGTGTAATCCATCAGTACAGCATCCCCAATTAATCCCACTACTTACTGGAGCTATTTTATCAGCTAATTCGTCATCAAGTGAAAATACTTTTGCTTGGCAGTTCTCAGCAAAGTAGACATCTTGTGGATAGAGAGGTTCAGGAGGGGCTACATCAACCGGTCTATGCCAATGCCCACAGGGATTATGCTTATCTTGCGTCCCTCTAGTTCGTACATTATTTGTAGGATCTATTGACCATACAATAGGCTCGGCAGACTCGTTGCCGTCATAACTAATAGGTGCTACTCCATCATTAACCCAGTTAGGATTATTCAAGTAGCCCCATTTATTAGGCTGCTTTGCAAAGGGCCAAGGACCTAATCCTTTGTTAGCTTTCCAATCTGTCATAGAGGAACCTGTTCAACATCAGCAGAGCCAATAATTACTTGCCCATTAAAGTTACACATCGCACCACAAAGGGGAACGTCAGTAGTAGTTGCCCACACCATACTAGTGGCACTTCTCGTCACAGCAACTACTCCGTTACTCATATACACAAACTCGCCAAAATCCACAGCTGACCATAACACGCCTTCAGCTATAGTGAGTTTCTCAGTCAAAGTCTTAGCAACTGGATCTACTTCATATATCTTAGTCTGCGTAGCTAGGACAATCAAATTAGTAAACACAAACAACTGAGGAAATGGAAATGCTGCTTCTACCAATGCCGAAGTATCTATCCAATCACCTGTTATATCTTCAAGTGCCTGTAGCACATTGTCATAGCCTACTGCTCCATAACACTCTGTCAAAAACTTCTCATTACGAGAATTCCTACGAGTCCATCTTAAACCTTTGGCAAGTTCAGCAGGTTTAATTATAAAGGTGAATTCTCCATTAGGTGACCAAGGCATCTTAGAGTTCTCCTAAGTCAATATTCTCGAGATTACGTGAAGGCCTTTTGACTTCTGAAGTGTTGAGATCTTTAGCTGTTTTCAAATGCTCCTTGATAATAGGCACAGCTTTCTTAATCACTTCCTCATACTTCATCCCAGGATTGCCTGATTCGATAGACTGGATTACTGTAGACACTACATCCCTATTACCTTGAAACTCAGGATTAGCTGCAAACAACTCACGTTGCAGCTTCATCATTGTAGCCCTGTTGGTTATTAAGTTCCCTATCACTTCAGGGATAGCCAACAAGGTACGTTCAACTGCTTCATTAATTATAGACTCACGTTCTTCATCTGTGATCATTTAGTCCACCAAATAATCTGTGTCGTTCATCTGATTTACTCCAGCTATTTCACTTTCCACTGTGTCCATTTCAAGAGTTTTGAGATCCTGAGCTATGGCATCGTTGAAGGTTTTCAACATTGGAGTATTCCCACTAGCTACAAACGTCTGACGAATTGAAGCGTTGACAAGTAACAGCGGATGCACTGAGGACCAAAAGTTAGTATCATCATCCTCAACAAGTGAAGGTGAGTAGAAGTCACCTATAACTTCCACCAAAGTTTGCACATCTACTGGACACGAGAAGATGATTGCGTCATAGTCATCACCTGAGCTATTAACCATACCTGTTAAAGCCTGCATGATGGCTAAGTCTCCAGCATCTATGTCTGCAGGCAGGTACCTCGACAATCCCAAAGCATACGCAATAGGTGTACCATTAGTCCAATTAGCTGGTATAGCTGTGAAGAAACTATTGATCAATTCCTTCAAATGAATCTTAGTAGGCAACCACTTACCTTCCGTGGTAGTCAACCAGACTTCCTTCACTGACCTCGTTGTGCTTATCTCAGTATACCAATCCCCTGCAGCCATTAAGGTCATGTGACTAGCTTTACGTTTCCCTACATTCACATTCCGATCTAGCCATCTACTACCTTCATTAATATACACATCACAGCCGTTATCACTGAAGTCATCGTTGACTAGATCATACCTTCCAGAGATGTCTCGAAACTGTTTTCTAATCCCTAACAAGTTCATAAGTCCATCCAAAAAATGTATGAACTACGGGCCAGTCCGCGACACTGACCCGTAGCCAATTGGCCATTAACTACGGCTATGCGTTCAGGCCAATTCCGTTAAGAATTCCGCACTTTTCAGCAAGACCAAATCGAAGCCCACATTCAGTGAGGAACTCCTCGTTGAGACCGTCAAGGCGTCGATTGCCATAGCCCTCAGCATGAGACTTGGAATTACTCTCACCGTAGAACTGAGTATCATCAATGTAGCAGTACTCAAGTTCCGAAGGCTCGATGATAATTCCCATGTTGCGAGTAGTTGCATCATGGCTGAAGAGTGGATGAGTCTTCAGGTTGATCTTACCAAACGGCGTCAGCCATTCCATGATCTGCATTCCGTAGGTTTTGGCACCAGGCTGGAGCTGCACAGTACCGCCAGCAGCAGCGAGGCGTTGAATACCTAACAACGCACCAGACCCACACAACATTAGTTTCTCACCTGCCCCATAACGGAAGATCTGTTCGAAATAAGTATCAAGCCAATCTTGGCCTGCAGTAGTACCGTTGAAGGTGTCAGTCCAATCCTTACCAGCGTAAGTGGCATTAGCTTGAAAATCATCACAGTTGGCCGAAGCATAGGTTTTAATGAAATCTATAAGTCCCCGAGTCGTACGCTCAGGCTTACCATTATCACCTGTGTTCTCAGTCATAATTCCGAAGATGAAAGCAAGTTCCATTTCGAAAGAGTGCATCTCCAGAGCTTCTTTCTTCGCCTTCTGATACGCATCAGGAGTGCGAAGCTTAGTCTTCATCGCAGTGCGAGTGAGAGACAAAGGAGTACGGAAGATCTGGGTTTTGTTGTAGACTTTGGTAACGTCCTGCGCAATAGCATCAGGCATCTCGCCACCTTCAGGGTTGATGTTACCGATGATTTTGAAGGTATCACAATCACTAAGGTCGTGAGTAAGGGAGTTATCATCACCTTCCAGCAGCTTAACTGCTAGAACTGTGTTAGCTCCACCAATAGTGACATTGGTCACCTTCCCATTGACATCTACGGAATAATCAGAAGCATCTCTCAGAAGGATCTGATGGCCTTCGCGAATGCTCTTTCCAAGAGTTGTAGACACAACAACATAAAGTACCGTACCTGCAACTCCACCCTTTACATAAGCCACACTCAAATCAGGCAAAGTGTACACACCACTCACTGCACCCTGCACTGATCCTTGCGTCTGCGTCCACCAGTAGAATTCAGGATCATCTACACGGGAAGACTTCATCATAGAAAGGATAGCAGTCAACGGAGCCATACCGTTGGGGTAGAGGTACATAATAGCCTCTCTCCAACTCTTAGGCCTCTGATCTGTTACCCAATCGCCAGTTCCACGCATACCTCGAAACATATTAAGTATTCTCCTTTAGTTAGTATCTAACAGCCTCGTCAATAACAGATACAGGTATCCAGCAAAGGCCATCGCTATAGAGTACAACTCGATCACATTTGCCATTGAAGACTATATCACCAATCCAGCACTCGGAATCATCCTTGTCAGCAATGGTGATAGTGTTCTGCGCACTTGCAAAGCGCGAGACTATGGAATAGAACCTCCCTTTTGCTTCCGCAACAGGAGGGAGGGTGATAGTGATTGCTCCAGCAGTAGCATCAGGCCTAACTACATAATCCCTTGTAGTCATCTGAGTGTCAACAAGAGGAGTGATAAACTTATCCACTACCTCCCTATACTGCTGTTCGTTGTTCTGTTCAAGACCCATAAGTTTAAGCTCCTTCTGACTTTAGTAAGTCATCTATTTCAGATTGTAATCCCTTCGTCTCTTGAGCAGGGCCAGGTCTAGCACCCCCTTTTGATTTCGAAGGGAGTTTAGGGACTTCTTTCAAAGGAGCCTTTTTTACAGGTTCCTTCTTAAGACCTAGACGTTTATAAGTATCTTCAGCAGTTTTGGTTAGAAGCTCATCGTAAGACTTGCCTTTACCTTCTGCCTGAAGCTCGTTGAATACCGCAGCCACGACTTTCTTGAAGTTGGCGAGTTGAGGATTTTCTGCGTAGAACTGGTCATGCATAGCTTTGAGCTTGCTAATTTCTTCAAGCCGTTTAACTACTGCATCTGGTACAGTTTTCGCATTAGCCTCAGCTACTACCTTCATTACATCTTTAGTTGCCTTAGCATATACTTTGTTGAGTAAGGAGTTGAATAACTTTGGGTCTCTAGATACTTCATCAATATCTATGTCAGATACAAAGTCCTGTTCCTGGATTTCAGGTTCAGGTTCAGTAACCTCCTCTTTCTTCTCCTCAGGTTTAGGTTTAGATAGTTCTTCAATCTGTGCTCGAAGAGTAGCTATCGTAGCATCCTTGTCGTCTGCAGGAGGAGGATTATCTTCCTTCGGCTCTTCAGCCTCTTCAACCTCTTCTTCAGCAGGTTGCTCTTCTGAAGTTTCCTCCTCCTTAGAGTCATCAGATTCTTCAACTACTTCTTTTTCTTCTTGCACTTCATCCTTGCCATCTTCCTTAACCTCCTCAACACTGCCTTCAAGGGCATTTAATAGTTGATTGATTTCTTCTCCAGTCGGCTCCATTTCTAGTCCTTTCTAAGTTCGTACAATAATTGTATGATCTATTTTTGTTCAGCTTCTTTGAAACTAAGTAACATATCTAGTATCCCTTCAAAGAAGTCCACAGTTGAGCGTCGCCCAGCTATGTGACCCAAGTGAAGGAGTACCTTTGCGGTGGTAGGATTTGTATGTTCAGCTTCGGCAACTATTGCATCATACTCATCAGCTGCCTGAGCTTTCCACTTGGCAACTTCCTCAAGAATATCTTGCCAAAGCAAAGAGTCTTTGAATTCTTCTATTTGTACTTTAGTAGCTCGTATCATGCAGCAGACTCCATTTGTGAAGTAGGTATCATGTTACCTTTTTGTACCTCAGACATTACCTGTTGGTCAGGCATCATAGTTGGATTGATTTGATTTGATTTAGCTTTGAAATCATCTATGTTCTTAGCGCCTAGTTGATAAGCTATATATTCGAATAGTCTAACCACATCAAACTGAGGTGCCAACAACTCTGACGTCCCAATAGTCTTAAACATCTCCAACCAGGCAGGTGAGAAACCTGCACCTGGAACTGAACCATCATGAGGTATGACATCATAACTAATAGCTAAATCCCTAGGAGATACTTTGATCCTATCGTTGCCAAAAGTTTTGATAAGTTTCTCAGCATACCTGCCAGTTGCTTTAACATAGGTATCCTTAGTGGTATATTGTTGAGTGTGAACTGCAAACATCTTACCAATGTCAGACATGCCTTGGAGGCTGATTATTTGGGCTACTCTCTGCAATCGGCTTACAGATGAAGCACGAGTACCTTGGAACTCTCCGAGTGTAAGACGCTCAGGTCCACCTTGGCGTTGAACACCCTGCAATGAAGAATCAGTGCCCAATATCCTATCCATCATGCTCTGAACAATCCCTGCATCTTGGACATTGAGGCGAGTTATGTCTTGAATTCCTAGTTGCTGGACTACCTTATCTACTCCACGTCCCCAGGCAGGCCTACGCAAACGTATAAGCTTTCCAGGCTGAGGATCTTTGAGGTCTTCGATGTTGACCAAGTAGGGATCCACAACGAGCATGTCGTTGATGGCTTTACGTACATTACTGATATGGGAGTTGAAGAGGAAGTCCAGTGTGTTCTGTAATCCATAAGCTATCTCCAATCTACCTATGGGGGTCATAGAGTAGCCGTCATACTCTGGTGAGATCACAGCTGCAGGATACATCCCGTGATTGTGATTGGCAGGTTCACAACGCGTTACTATGTCGTCAGAATCAAGTTCGAATAACCACTTCTCAGGATAATCAGAGTCAGACAAATCCCACTCGGAAGGTATTAAGGTGATGTACATCTTAATACGATCCACTGGATTTGTCACATCAGCCATGCCATATAGGTTAGTAGCTGAGCCGAACTTGACCTCCCTATCACTCTGATCTAATGCAAACACAGATCGTTTATTCTGCTTGTCGCGTAGATACTTGACATTGAACATACCTGAATCTTGCTGACCTTCTTCGGAAAGCAAGTTCATATAGTTGTCTCGTTCAACCCAGCCGAAGTATTCTCCCTTTTGAATATCTACACTGGAAACAGAAGGATCTAAGAGAAGCATGTAGGGATCTATATTACTTAGCGCATTCCCTTCAAATAATAGATCATCCAAAAATTGTATGGACTCGTCAGACATGGTACCTATTGGAGAAGTAGTAGTTACAGATGAACGTACTGCTTTCTTCCCAAACTTGCGATTCCACTCTGGAATTGCAGCTCCAATGCCATAGGCCATACCGTCCCTGAAGAGTGTATGCAGGTTGAGTGCTACTTTGGATTCGATGCAGTGGAGCCTGATTAACAATTCAAGTAATGCAGCCCCTACTGTATCATCACTCTCTACACCTTCGTATTTCCAAATAGGGTCTTGAATGAAAGCTTGCATTAAGTAAGTGAGCATTGCCTCAAGGGATGCATACGAGTAAGGAAATACTATGGAAACAGGCTTTGTGGAATCAGCGTCTTTAGAAATCTGCTCTACTTCCTTAAGTGGAATATAAGATGTCAACGTCCTATCTATTTCCTTCCAAGAACTAAATCTCTTCTGTATCTCATTACGTGATGCCCTGGCACGTTGCCAGACTTTATCACGTATAGAGTCATGAAGCTTAGATCCTGGTTTGAGATCAAGTCCTTCTGGATAATTATAGTCATAGTTCTTCCTACTATAATCCATCCCTTTCCAAGATGCAGGATCTGATGTTACAATGTAAGGCATTTTATCTCCAGTTCGTACAATTTATGTAGAGACTATGGTAAAGCTATAGGAGTTTTCACTTTCAAGTTAACGAAGTCCCCATCAAATATAGGATCACCTCCTATATCAGAAACTAATGCTTGAAGAGTCCATTCACCTGCTTCAGGTAAATCAGTCGGTCCAAGTTGAGCTTCCATCCACTGGTTATTATCACTACTCTTATTAGCGGCAAAATATCCAGTTAGTCCACTAGGAGTTTTATACTTTATATAAAGAGCATCGAAGTCGCTAAGATCTATAGATGTCTTTAGTATAAGTTTTGGAGTATTACCTACAAATGTCTCTCTCACTATATTGTACCTCAGAAGTAATTTTAGATACTATTGGAATTTCTGTAGATATTTCAGATTCTCCAACTAATATTGTTGATATAGCAGAGATTTTAGGCACTGCACATACTTCTCCAGTGTAAATACCTACTGCTCCCCAAAGCCAATAAAACCACTGTATCATGATGGATCTAATCCTGTTATATGTTGAGCAGCTGCTGAAGTTGTAAGTACCCCTTCCCAAGCAATGGTAGTATCATCCTCTTCATAGACAGTAATAGTTTTTGCTACTAGATTAACTACTACCTTATTCCTACTAAATCTTAAAGCATCTTGTACTGTACGCCCACCATCAGACCCGCCAGCAAGATTTCTACCCAATAACTTATCAGCTATTTCTTCTGATGTTGGCGGCGTTGCTGTCAAAGTATATCCAGTTTTATCATTATTAGTTCCTACAGTTACACTAAATCCAAATGCACTCAAAGTACGAGTTGCATATTCCCATACTTGCTGCGCTGTAAGAGATGATGGAGCTACTGGGAGATTATCAGTCTTAGCCTTAATCTCCGCAATATCGGCCGTTGGGATATCGCTCACCTTAGCTGGAGCATAGTTCGGCTGATTCGCAGCCAGGGTGACATCCCCGGAAACACTGATGGAGCCATTCACATTTGCCGTCACAAATCCGCTCGCGTCAGTAACAACCTTCTGTGCCGGGGTAACTAAAATGCCAGCAGCTATCTCGTCAACAGACGGAGGGTTAACTGGATCGCCAGTATCACTGTTGGTCGTGGTGCGATCCGGATATGTCCAGATATCTTGGGCAGTGATACCCGGGGTTTGCCCCGTACTGATATCGACAGTGCCTACAAGAACACGGTCAAGGTAAAGACGATGGGAGGTAGTAGTTGAGGTTGAGACAAATCGAACCTTGACTACCCCTGTCGATGGATTGATGTGCTCTCGGTTCAAAAGGAAACTGTAATTAGTCTCGGAATTGCGACTGGCCATCCGGGTGGAAGTGTTGGTGAGCTTGTCCCAATAATCGATTTCCGAGTCGAGAACATAAACATCTACCGCCCGGCCAGAACCTTTAAAGTAACCGTTGATACTCAGACTCACAGGAGCTCTAGATCCCACGATCGTGAAGTCGAGTTCTACGTCAATTCCACCTGGGTTTACTGGGGCAATTGTGTATTGATTATTGTCGTCTGTCTGGCAGTTTACGTAGCTGCCCGCAATGACGGTCCCCTTGGCGACAACCTCTGCATCAGGGGCATCTGTCGTCGGGACGATAGTCCCGAGGTCTGCGACTATATTCGCAATATCATCCGACATAGAGGCTCCAGCTGGCGCGCCCAGCCTGGTCAGGATGGCATCGGTAGCAGCGATAACAAGCGACTGGTCGGCAGGATCGGAAGGTAAATTCGTTGTCTTCCCATCAATAGAAGCAAGCCTCGTTGAGTTGGAATCGATTTCGGCGCGGATCTCCTCCACTGTCAGAGCTGCCCCGCCTCCAGCTTCACTTACCTTTGCATCAAGGTTTGTGCCGAGAATATATCCAGCGGTTCCGGCTTCATATGCTCCGGGGACGCTCGACGCCAACGGGTCTCCAGCAGACGCCGCACTATTGACCTTCTCTCCCAGTGACCCGGCGGCAGGAGCGGCGTTGCTCACGTCTCGAACTCCAGCTGGCAGTGCATCCATCTGATCACTCAATGTCTCCAGCGTGTCACTACCGGACCCAGTACGGGCGACTGCGGTAGCGCCAGTATCTGCACTCTTGAGAGGGAACGCGGTGGACTCATCAAACTTGGCGCTGGTGATGGCGTCGTCAGCGAGGCCGTACCCGGTCTTGTCGTTATTGGTCGCCACGACAGTCTGACCTGCTGTTGCAGAAGCGGAGGTAACAACAGTTGCAGAAGCTGGAATACACCCACTCTTATAAACTTCAACCATGAACGACTCATAGTTAGTCTCGGCCTGAATCGGAATGTATGTGGCGGTGCCGCCGTCACCGAATGACGTGGTTCCGCCTGCGGCTGTCCACGCTCCACCTTTGGGCTTGACCTTAGTGGTTGTGTCCGAAGTTTGCACTGCGCCATCACTGATTTGCACAACCGCACCAACTGCTATCTCTGGCGGAGATGCCGCATCCCTAGGATACATTTAAACCTCCTCCGATTATTCGCGAATGGCAACTGAGCCACGATGGATTGAATGATGTCGTTGGGGTGTCGCGGATTACTTCGATTGCAAGGGTAGATATAGAAACATTGAGATCCACTACCTGCTGTAATAACTCTATGACAAACTGAGACACCCTGGCATCAGAGGACGCTCCTCCGTGGACCACTTCAGCAACCGCCTGGCTAATTACCACTTTATCGGCATCGGCCATTATGATTCCCTCTTATATCCGAATTCAGCGCTATTCAGGGATGATACCGTGAACGGCTGGGATGTATTGGGGTCTACATAAATGAAGTCTTGCAGGAAATCATAAGACGACGGGACCGCAACAGCAGCGCCTTCCGCGTCAACTCCATTTGATCGCACCATGCCCTTAACGGAGGCAGACCCTCCATCATTGAGTTTTGCAAACATTGTACACGCCACTCCATGTATCGTTGCGGAGACATTAGCTATATCGTCGAAGGTGAACGTGTCCCGATCACCTACGCTCCCGGTATTATAACTAGTGTCATCATCCGGGGGCAAATCATCAACCATGGCATAGTTATCACTGCCAGTTAAGGGAACAAAGTCATGGTAATACCCATCTCCAGTAGGTGATTTTAGCTCCACTATTATCGAGCCAAGCAGGTCGTTGCAGTAGCTTCCAGACGTATCCATTACCACTAAATCAGACAGACCGAATCTTCTATGCATCCCATATGCTTCGAAAGATATACCATTAGCGTATGCATTTGCCGTTGCCTGGGTATCGGCACCGCTGATGTCAATTAGCGTTACCCCGTCTACCTTGATGAGTACGCTTCCAGCGCTGTTGTTTATGACCGCCTTGACTTCAATCTGGTGCCACACATTTGTTGAAATTGCCAACGACGCCGCGCCCAATAAAGTCCCATTGTAATCCCCTCTGCGCACTTCCAATATCCCAGCGTTGTCATTCAGTGTTATTTGCGGGGCCGTACCATCTCTGAGCTGCATCAATTTTATAGTGCCTGCATTATTAACAATCGGCAAATAGCCAAACTGAGCTATTATAGTCGATGACGTCCCGCCGAATGTCTTTGCTGCCGTAACATATGAGCCCGTTTGGGATGTAGAGCAGCTGAAATTCAACCATCTACCGCCAAAACGGCCAGAAGATGTCTGTACCGTGAGATTAGATCCATACCCTGATATGGACACGGTGGTCCATTTGCGCGGCGCTGCCGCCGTTGGACTATCGTATGGGATGCCGTCAACGTGTAATAGTGCCATGTTTATCTCCGACTCATTCCTTCTTCCGACTCAATTAGTGCGCTCATGAATATTTACCTGCATGGGTCGCTTACAACAATAACTAATAAATTTATAAGTTTGTACAAATTTTGTAGGAACTATCGTTCAAGCAACTTATCAAGTTTCCCATCCATGTGAGTTAATTGAGACTTTATATCATCAATCTTGCTTTTATGTACTGCGCAATTCTGATGAGGGAAGGGATCTGACTTGTGCCTGCCAAAGTCTTCTTCAGATACTTTTTTCTTACTTCCAAGAATAATGCCTAACATTCCAGTAAATAATGCCACAGTGACTCCTATGATTATGCCTTCTGTCATGCAATTCTCCAACGTTCCACAGGATCTTCATAATCTAGTTCTTTAAACTCTGATTCGGGGTCATCAGTATTGGTTGTTGCAAAGTAACGTTCGCCTAATTCGAGCATCTCTATGATGTAAGCCTCAGCATCCATAAGATCCAGTAGTTTGGAACGAGGAAACTTAAGCAATTGCTGTTCTAACTTCTTCACATCAGGACAGGAGGCATTATGGTAGATGTAACCTAGACGATAATAAGGAACCATCTCCCTAATGCGGAGTATCTTGCCTTTTTCATTCTTGCTACCACCACGCGCCTTGAGCCACACTAGCTCAAAGAACTTCCCTCTGCGAAACATCTCATTTTTGAAAGGTTGTTTGATGAACTCTTCGAGGCCAGTAGTTTCAACGCCTATGACTTTAGCCCCTAAGCGGATTGCCATTCCAAAGGCTTCGTCGTAAAGCTCATCAGGCATTACTTTCTTCGATATAGCATCACGGATGTAAAGGCGAGCATTGGCTATGTCGATGCCTATGCCTATGACAGCTGATTCAGCAGAGTTCATCTTGACTGTTTTGGCAGGGTCAACAATGACTATTGTTTCAACTTCTTTGTTGTATTGAAGTTCTGCATCAGTAACTTTAAGGTCTATATCTGCTCTAAGTGTACGTTCAGGTGGTGTATTGTAGTATTTAAAATACTGTTGCTGGAATGCAGAGTCCTTCGTGCTAATCGGCAGATTGCGCAACTCTCTAAAGAATACATCTGTTTGTCCTGAGTTGACATGCTTGTCCCATTCAAGAGCAATGTCTTCATCGCTGAGGAATTCCGGAGCGGTTGATTTGAAGTTATCATCACAAGCCTCGAGACGAATGGAGTGCCAGTCAGGTGAGTCCATTAACCTTTGGAGGACAGAGTCTTCGTGTTTGAGAGTGTCGATGTAGATTACTTTCCACCGTTTAGCATCAGGACCTATACGTGGGACTGCTTTGATAACATCTGCATAGAGCCACTGGTACAACTTGTCACGATAATCCTTGTTTTCTATAAGTTCTGGATCTTCCAAGTCGTCAATGATGAATAGTAAAGGTCGAGAATTCTTGTAGAGGATTCCGCGAACTTGCTGGCCTGCCCCTCGAGGGAGTACCATAGTGTCATATGCAACCCAGGATTTTTTACTAAACTGCTCTTCCATCTCATCATTGGAAGTTGCCCTGACTCGCACATTACCAAAGATGCCTTTGATGTCTCTGTTGGTTACTAATTCACGACGAAGGTTCTCAGTCTGCATAATTGCAGCAGTTTCAGACTTGTTGATGTAGACTATGAAGTTGGCTAGTCTGAACATAATGTATCTAGCAGGCAACGCAAGTGCATCAATAGAAGTCTTCCCATAACCACGAGGTGCGGCAATAGCTATCATTTGATGGGTAGGATCGTCGATCATAGAGAAGATCTTGTCGTGAATTGCTGGAGCAAATGGAAGACTAAACCGCTCAGGAAAGAAAGTCTTAGCAGTCATCCTGGTGGATATACTGCATTGGTATAAGATTTCCTGAAGTTGATTATCTTCCACTATCTCTTCCTCAACATTACTATATTTTGTTCAAGAATGATCTTTGGATTTATCCCTGTGAAAATCCTATTGTAGAAGTCCGCATATTGAGGCTTGTCGGTTGGAAACTTGTTGAATGTGTCTAGGAATCTATTCATAGTTCGTACAATTTTTGGAGGATCTATAGGTCTTTAGGCTTATCGTAATCAGTTACGAATTTAGGCTTTTCTATACGACTTCGCCAGGAGTTACGACGAGTTAGTATGCTCAGAGTTGGAGAAGCTGTTATGGATTTCTTAGGTACACCAAGCACTACGTTATCATTCCACTTGCGATCAAGGTACTCTTTGTTTGTGGCAAGGAGCTTGCCTACATTGAAGCCTTCCTCTTTTTCTATCATGTTAAAAGTGCTGCGCCCACGATGGTAGATTACTGTGTCAAGGGCATAGAGGCACTTGTAGCCTATGTTCCTTACATTACGATTATAGTCAACATCATCCCACATTCCGTGTTTGAAGTTGGTGTCAAGAGGGCCTATGACGTTGATTACTTCTCGACGAATGAGTGCTGCGAGGAAAGCTACGAATGGTGCTTCTGCAGTACGACCAGTGTAGCCATTCTCTAATGCTTCATTAAGCTTTTCAAAGTTCCACTCTCGAGCCTCAGGAGGGAGAAGATCTTTGTGGAGATTAAGGCAATGAGGAGAGTCTTCTTTGCTTGGAGGTGCATAGCCTGTTAGTGGGCCTACAATGCCAATCTTCTCGTCGGACCAGAGGATACGAATGAGTTTGTCTAGCCACCCTTTGTACACGCGAGTGTCGTTGTTGAGGAGCATTACTGTAGGTGCGTCGCTGAGAGTGAGGCCTTTGTTTACTGCAACTACGAAACCTTGATTAGTGTCAAACCTGTATGATAAATGCTCTATATCTCTAATAGCTCGTTTAGCCAACTCGAAGTTTCTAGATCCGTTGTCCACCCAGATGATTCGATAAGTTCCTGGAGTAGTAGAAGCCTTGATAGATTCAAAGCAATCCACTGTGAGTTGTTCATTTTCATAGGTTGGAATGATAATGTCTGTAAGTAGTGCAGGCCTGGATTCCCTGAATCCTCTAAGACACGAGAGAAGATAAGAGTAGTCGACATTAGTTACCTTTTCACCTGAAGGAAGACGATAGTAGTTGTTTCGGTCGAGGAGGGACCAGTTGTTCTCGTTGATCTCGTTGGCAAGTTCGCAGCCAGGGTAGGGAGTGAAGTAGGCCCATGAAGGCATCTCTGCATCGATGGCGTCAGCCATGGACATTGTAGCTTGAACATCTGCTTTGGTTTCCCAAGGAAGGCCAAGCATATAGTTGGCATATATCTTTGCTCCAGTGGACTTGATGATGCGAGCAGCTTCGAGGTTTTGCTCGACAGTGGTATCCTTCTTCATCTTGTTGAGGATTTTTTGAGAGCCACTTTCGAAGCCGACAGAGATGAGTTCCCAGCCTACATTTACTAATTTACGAACCAAGTCTTCATACTTGATGATTCCATCTGCACGTCCCGCAGCCCAGAAAGGGAGACCTATTTGAGGATACTTCTCTATGAATTCTTCAAGCCAGTTACGTTGGAGTAGAAAGGTATCATCATGGATCATTAAGCAGTCTGGATTGTATAAGTACTTGAGAAGTGCAAGTTCTTCAATTACTGAATCTACACTCCTACGTCTAAGTTTCTTCCCAAAGTGATTATCTTCTATTGGCTGGCAGAAAGCACAGCGATAAGGGCATCCACGACTAGTGATGATGGAAGTCATGAATGCCCTCTGTCCGCCATGCCACCAGGAAAGGACTGGTTCTAGTGGACTGCGGAACATAGAACGGTCCATGAATGGTAGTTCGTCCAAATTTTGTACAGACTCGCCGAAGATTTCCCTGGGGAATTGGGCAGGGTTAAGCAGAAATTGAGGGAAAGTTAGTTCACTTTCTTTGTGGAAGACGTAGTCGATAAGTGGGTTTTCGAGAAGCTCCTCGGGAGCTGCAGTAGCGTGGTATCCTCCTACGATGGTTTTAGATCCTTGAGCTTTAGCGAATTGAATCACTTTCATGCCTAATGGGTAGTATGAGCTTTTTAGGCCGAATGCGATGAGATCGTAGCCTTGCATAGCTGACTTGAGTTGTTCATCGTTGTGGAGGGACTTCATGTCGAGGAAGTCTATGTCACATCCAGCGTTTTTAGCAGCTGTGTAGGTCATTCCAGAGGAATGATCGAGCCAGGCATCAAGGCCTTGCGCGTTATAAGGGTAGAGGGCTATTAATAGTGTCTTCATATAGATTCTGTACAATTAATCTCTACATCATCAAACATTGAGTAGTCGCGTTTCTCACCTGTATCAGCCAATCCTCTGTCGGCTTTAACTATGAATTCCTCCCTACTACGTGTCCAATAGTGGTTTATCCAGATGTAGTCATAGGAGGGGTAGGTATAGTGTGATGGAATTACTATGTGATGCTCATTGACTGCGTTGCCTAAGTGATAGGAAAATGAGTGAGGGGATAGATAGTCCTTTACTAGGTAAGGATTAACTATACTCTTCATATTGATGTTGGAGTGGTAGAATCTACTTGTGTGCTTAGTGAACTTCTTTGCTTGGAGTTCGGGAGTTCTTGTTTGCACACCTGAAGAGCCAAAGATGCGCCAACTCACGCCTATTGCAGGGCAGTCTTGATAATTTGCTAAGGTGTCCTTTATGCTGCCATTTGAACAGATGATGAACTCATCTTCGTCTATGAAAGCTACGCGATCATAATGAGGGAGGTAGCCTTCTTTGAGGAGCCCAAGGAAGTCTAAATAGGATGTTTTATGTACGCCTAGGTTTGCACTAGGTGTGCCATGAATAGGTTTTACCGTCACATCTGAGGCATTTTTGAGAATTCTAGCTAAGGGTTCTACACTATCATGATCATAGATGAAGAAATGATCTATGCCTAAAGCCCTATGATGAGCAAGCCATTCGTCTAGGTAAGGCTTGTAAGCATCTCGGATCATGGAGTGAATGGCTATTTTCATAGTTCGTTTAATTATTTAACGGTCTCAGCAACAACATTAGCTGGGGACGATATCTTCGAAATAACAGCGTGAGCATTACCAGCGTTAGCATCTGCACACACCACATTGGTGATAGAGGAGATGAAGTCATCTACGTGAACAAAAGCTCCAGAGAATAAATTCTGGTTCATTCCGAATACCATAATCCGTATGAAACCATCAGGGAGGGGAGAAACCTGGATTGATTTCTCTTTTGCTGCATCGACTATCAAAGTTACCCTCCCTGAAGTTAGTACGTCACATTGGAGTGAAGCAACTTCCTTATTGACAAACAGGATAGTTTTCATTAGGAAACGGTTACACTCACTGTGACTTGAACATTGACAGTTTTGGACGGCCCACCTGCTGGGACGGCCAGAATGAATGGATCACTCTTAGGACCTTCCCCGAGGAGGTTGAAAGCTGAGACTTCAAACGAATTAGTCCCTGCAGGAACATTCTCGATGGTGAATGAAGGGATGGGAGAGTTTCCCTGGATTGCACCGTTGAGGTAAAAGTTATACCCAGTAATGGCTTCTTCAGCTGGGTTTGCACTACACGAAACATTTGCTATGACCATAGTTTCACTTCCTATCGACACGACTGTTTTCCTGATAAGACGTTTATGAGAGTTTGGAAATCTAGAATGTTTAATACACTATCCTTGTTAAGATCGTGAGCTTGAGTGAGCTGGTTGGTTTGGATAAGGTTTATCATGAGCTGGAGATCAAGGACATTTACTGAACTATCGTTGTTAAGGTCGCAGGTGATAACTTTGGTTGAGGCCTCATTGGAATAGTCACTTTCGTTGCCGTCGGCGTCGTAGGCGGTCGCCGCGAAGTAATGGACTATTCCATTCGGAAGGTCTTTGGCCTTGTATTCGAGGGCGTTTCCAGCATCTTTGAATCCAGAATAGTTACGTGAAGCTGTACCTATATATACTCTGTACCCAGTAACTTCTGACGTTTCAGAAGGATCCCACGCTAGCCATACTTCACCTGCGAATAGATTAATTGCTAAGAATGGGAGAAGAAGTAGTGACTTCATCTAACTTTCCAAAGTTCGTCGTGTGGTACTCGGAGAATTCTAGCTAAGTCATTAGGATTTACTATATCTGTAAAGGCCATATACGCTAGTTGCTGCACCTAAGAACCAGGAGACTTGATCTGTGATAGCTTTGTACCATACCTGTGTACCAAAGTAAACATCGAAAGGCTCTCGAAGAGTCATTAGGGAGAAGACTAGTAATGCTGAAGTTACTAATAAATGCTCTTTGCGAGAAGATAGCCAGATGCCGACTTTGGATGTTCTTCTAAGCCAATAATTAAGTGCGTAGAAAAATGCTAGGGTTAAGAAAGTCGATGCAGCAAAGTGGGTGAAAAACCTTTCGAGGATATGAGACATTTAAACTCCTGTGAGGGATTTAGTAGTTTTAGACATACCTATACCGCGACGCTCCATAGAGCGGCCTACGATCCAGGTACCACAAACACCTCCCCATACCCACCAGAAATCAGCAGGAATAGGGACTTCTGGGACTGCTTTGTTTGCAAAGAAACCCATGTAGGTAGGGACTATGTAATTGAGGATTACAAAGACGAGACCAGCGTAGACTATTGTTGGACGAGCTCTCTTTGTGTAGGCATCACCTTGAGACATCTCAGCTACGATGATTGCCTTCTGAGATTCAGTAACAGATTGCTCATAGTCCTGTTGTTTCTTCTGGAGTTCGAAGTCTAGCTTTTGCAACTCGAGGGCATTGTTAGCCATGGCAAGTTCAACTTCGGCCTTCTTTTCAGGGGCTAACTTGATACGATCTAAGACGCCGAGGACAAGGTCTTTAACCCCTCCTCCAGCGATAGAGCCTATGGTTGTCAAGATGCCACCCATTAGAAGTATTCTCCTGTGAGGATCATGAACATATTCTTGGAGGCACGAAGAGGGACTTGCTTAAACCACTTAGAGTCATACATCTCACGTGCAGCCCATCTGTAGTTACCAACTAGCAAATGTCTCAGAAATTTTTTGAAATTTTTCAGACCACCAATGCCTAAGTTGAAGCACATATCTATGAGTACACCCTGGCGTACTTCATCTAGGGAATCAAAAGTTCGTACAAATTTTGTAAGATCTTTTTCAACATCACTTATATCGGAGAGAAGAAGATCATCAGCTTCTGCTGGAGAAAGAGTGCGATTGATGTAAGCATTGAGGTCACCGTGAGCGTCGCAGTTGTGGCCGTAACCTATTGTATGAAACCCTGCAGGGCAAAGATAGACTGTGGCAGAGAAGCCTTCGTTTTGTTTGATGAGGTCGATAGTGCGTTGGTTCACTCTTTGACCTCCTCTGCGGTAGTTTCTACTATCATCCCACACTTCTTGCCCTCATCAATGGCACGTTGCTTGATGGCAAGGAGTTCTTCGCCTGTGAGAACAGTGTGGGTGGATGTGGCCTGGATCTTGGTAGGGGCTTTCATAGCTGCGAGTTCGAGAGTGACTACGTCAGCTGCGTGGATACGCTGAGCCATGGAACAGTCTACAGGATTACCATCTTCATCCTGGCCATCAAATAACTCTTGATAGACTTTAAGAGCTTTGTCACGAAGGACTCGGATGCGTTCCACAGTACGCTTGGCATCTTGGTCACGTTCTTCCCTGATTACTGAAAGTTTCTCTTCACCTAATGTCGAATTCAAGGTGTTGGAAACTGTCTGCGGAGTGATCCCAAGGATGTATGCAATATCTGTTTGCTTGTAACCTTGGGCAGCTAGGTTGCAGATTTCATGATGGCGTTGCCAGAACTGTTTAATGTCGTAAGTTCCACGTTCCTCCCTGGGAACTCTACGCTGATCGAAGTCACGTATGAGTTGACCGTACATTAAGTTTTGTCTATCTGCTTTGTCATTAAGTTCGGTTGCCATCTGATCCTCAATGAGTGCCTAGGAACCCTCCAAAGGAACCTAAGCACTCATATACAAAGGAGTAACTGCCATCATTTGTATGATAACATTACTGCAATTAATGTGTCAATGTAATAGTTGGTACGTAGTGACATACTATAGTACTCATTACTACAGTTGCTAACTTTAACGTTTTAATCTGGGTGGATTTGGCAGGATAAGCAGAGCTTATCTTTCACACTGGAGGCTGCCCTGCATGAGCGTAAATAGTTCATACATAAAATGTACAATCTCGTCACATTCGTTAGTGTTACTAATGGTGCAATTTGGTACGAAGTTTAATAGTTGGGACAAAATGTGAGACTCATAACCAGCCCATTCCCGCGCCTATTTTCCCCATCTGGCCGTAAATTGTTGGAAACAAATGATTTACACGATTAGCTTGACATACATGGCCAGCGTGGTATGATTGTAATGGTTCGAGCAAATTGGAACGAAAGGACATAGGATATGAGATACAACCTGATTAAGAACACCGGGAAGTACATCGAGTGGATGAAGTCTCAAGGATGGAAGTGGAGTTGGAGGAATAGGAGGTGGGAACGTGCTTAAGCATGTAGAGTATTCTATCATGTACCTGCAAGGTCATCTAGCAGGAATAAAGAGTGTACATAGGATCTATACATCCTTTCCAGAGAGAATATATCCTGGTAAGCTAATCCAGTCTATTCAAGGTGACTGGTATGTAGTTTGTGAAGTAGTCGTTGAATGATTCATGATTTAGCCTCTTGACAAACGAGTTGAGAGGCTATATGATGGATTGAGTGGATAACAATAACCAGTCCATACAATAAATGTATGGACTATTTAAAGGAGAGAGTATGAATAACATAGCTAAGGATAAAGTGAGTGAGTATTGTGTAACAGGTGAGTTTAACATCGAGTTTTCGATCAAGAGTGATGAAGACTCTAGAGAGAAGAAAACAGGGACGTTACGCTTCAAGTTGGACAGCATACCACTCTCTGATATCATCCAGTCCAGCCTTAAGGATAAGCGCATCAACTGGCAGGCTAGTGCCCGTAAGAACTTTAACTCTATCCAGTCTGGAGTAACAGTTGTGGACTATAGGGGAGGACGCACTCCAGTTGACCAAAAACAGAATGCTAAGAACTATTTAGCAACCTGTTCTGATGAAGAGTTTAAGGCTCTAACTGGATTTGACAGACCTAAGAAGTAATAGGTCTTGCACCGACTATTCAAGACAAGAGGTAGTGTGATTACCTCTTTCTTGAGTAGTTAGGTAGTTATTGACATTTGGTATGTAGTAATGTTATGATGTTATTTGATTATGGTGTTATGTGTTATGCTATCCAAAGGGGGGTAGCAAGATAATTGAGTAATAAAAAAAATATATAACGTATAATGGGATAATGATATAACACTATACGCTATAACATTACTCAATTATACCATTATCGCAATATGCCTACCGGGATAGAGTGACGGATAACATGATAATGGAATGACAATATAATGGAGAAACTATGGCGTGGCGAGTTGAGGCTAAAGGACATATAGCTAAGGTACAGTTGTTTGATGATGAAACTGTGTTTATTCCACTTAGGTTATCTGAAGTGGAAAGGATAGCTAGTTGTTGGCTTAGTAGAATAAATACACTTGAGGCATCAGGTGACTATCCAGAACAATTTGAAGATGAGCTAACATACAGGAATATTATGGCAGCTCATTATTTACTTACTCAGGAGAATAAATAGATTATGTACGAAGATGAGATTAAACAGGAACGTAGTATAGGTGTGTCAGCTAGAGTAGATTTAACTACGCTGGCAGAAGTAGCTAGATATTGGGTAGGGGAAGGTGCTAGGATTAAGTCTGTGAGTCAGGTAATTAACTGGAGTATGCAATTACTATCTGATATTCTAGAGCAGAATGGAGCTATTAAGAAAGACTTGGACTTTGTCAGTGCTAGGCAGTTTATGATAGACTATGGATTAACTCAGGCTAGCAATGATAAAAGAGGGTATAAGAAGATAGCTTCAGCTACTAGATTCGAGATGATGAGGAAGGAAGGATATGAACCTAAGCAGGTTGATCCTTTGGCGTATGCAATACTACATAATCAACATAGTGTAGTTCCAGCACCTAGCAGTGATCTAGACATGGACGCCTATAATAGGGCTAGGCTTGAGAAACAGAGAGAGAGGTATGAGGAAGGGCAGAGAGAAAAACTGGCTAGAACTAAGGCCTATAAAGAACAAGGCTTTATTTCAGAATCTACAATTGAGCAAGTTGTTGAAAATGATAAGAAGTTAATGAATACTCTAGATGGAATGTCACTAGAGGATATGAAGAAAGGTTCTATTGAATAGTTCGTACAAATTATGTATGAACTTTCACTTCATTAGTTCTTGACAACTGGTTGGGACTTGTGGTAAAATGTATCATGAGGATGAATAATGCCAACTAATCCAAATTCAAAGTCACTCAATCCATACCTCACATCTCACTTACTTCATACAGGTAGAGAACATAAAGAGTATTATCCAAGTGAGATGGAATTTAAGGGTTCTCTACCTGAAGCAATTATCTGTTGTCTATCGCGTAGTTATCGTGAGTTTAGTGAAATGAAACCTTTGTGGTTGAATCAGAAGAGGAAGGAATAGTTATGGATATAGCTACATTACAAACTAGACGCACTGCAGCTTGGAAAGAGCTTGTTCGTACAAAGGATATGTACGAAGGGATTCGCATTACTTATGAAGCCTTCCTCAAGCAATACGAAGATGCTAAGGCAGAGTTTGAGCGTGCAGACTATGCACTTGCAGAAGTTGATGGTAGACTACAGAGGATTGAAGAAGCCAAGTCATCCAGAAGCATTCGCAATGCTAAGATGGCTAGGATAGATCAGGCTGAAGAGGCTAAGCAATACTTAGGTGGCCTCACTGCTAACGAATTAGCTAACATGCTCAAGGAAATGAATATAGTATTACCAGAGGTAGAGGAAGTACCTTTACCGAGTGAAGTAGAGGAAATTCCTGAGATGGAGGATTAGTTATGAGAACTATATATGTTCCACTTATAGTAGTCATAGTTGCACTAGCCTTATGGATAGCAACAGTTGGAACTATTGCTTATGTAGTTTGGCATTTCATTAGTAAATATTGGTAGGAGGATTAGTTATGTCACTCAACGACCACGTAGACTATATACGTCTAGTACACTTTCACGAAAAACAGAATAGGCGGATAGTTATATATAAAATAACTATCGCCTTGTTAGGTTTGGGCAACTTGGTGTTGTGGCTCCTTGCATTAAAAGGATAATCTCATGAGCTTAGACACTCATCTAATTGTGGAGGTAGTTATGGAAAAGAAGAAGTGGGAAGGTAGTTGGCCTCATACCTGTGATGAATGCAAAGTAGATTTAGCTAATACTAACTGGTTTGCAGATGCTAGATCTATAAGCGGTCATTGGGGACTATTTTGTCCTAAGTGTTTTGACAATGTAACTTATGGAATATTTGGCATAGGTAATGGCCAAAAGTATGATTCTAAAACTCTTGAGAAATTAGAAGGTTAAATAGTCCATCCAAAATTTGGAGGAACTTAAACCATGGCAGGTTTCTGTGATGAATGTGATAGATTTGTAAACAAACTTTACAAAGCAGGTGAACGTACTCTATGTAGACTTTGTACTATAGAAGAGTATGGCTTTGCAGATGAAGAAATCTATGACTTAGATGACTATGACAATGAAGAGGAGGAATCTGATGACTAGGGAATATGGAGTTCGATGTGATGCTTGCCAAGATAAAATCCTTGGCCCTGCAGACCATTTCAAGGTGAAGCTTTCAGGAGAGTTAAACTTCCTAGTTCCAGAGTCATCTGATTTATGTCGTAGTTGTTATGAGCAAGTTAGAGAACTCTTTCAAGAATGGGCTAAGAGTAAGAGGCCTACGATTCAAATATAGTCTCTACAAATTTTGTATGAACTAACAAGAAAGGACGACTATGAGCCTAATTCAGCATCATGCTATAATTGCTACAACTTGGGATGAAGAAGTATTTAATCAAGTATGTAGCAAGATAGAGAAAGAGAAACTTAATGATTACTTCCTATTCCATAGGGCTAATGTTAATGGATACTGTACTATCCTCTGCCCTCCTGATGGAAGTAAAGAAGGCTGGAACGAAAGTGATGAAGGAGATAAAAGAAGGAAATGGTTCATGGAACTACTAAAAGCAACTCATCATTGGAGTATAGTATATGTAACTTATGGCGAGTTAGATACTTCGTATCTTGTCTTTAATGAGGAGGAATAATGCCTACTAACAAATCACCAGAAATAGATAACTTCCTAACATCCATCACAGGTGTCTCACGTTAAGAAGCTGCAGAGAGGCAGATATGTACACTCTGTAAGAATCCTATTACTGAATTTAAAAATGACTTATCACGAAAGGAGTACGAGATCTCAGGAATGTGTCAAAGTTGTCAGGATGATGTCTTTGGAAAAGATGAGGAGGAAAATTATTTTGACTAGTACGCAAAATTGTTATTGACAACTCCATCGCAGTAATGTTACAATTCAAAAATCGTCAATCGTGACGACAAACTTTAACAACCAATTAGTATTTTCGAAACAACTAATGAAAGGACTGATTAAATGATCGACCTTAAAATTGATGCGAAACTTCCGAAGTCAGAAAAAGATAACAGACCTGCCGATCTCTTGGCAACTCTCACAGTGAAGTTCCCTGACATCGACGCAGATCCTAAAGCTGCTCTGGCTGAAGCGGTAGCTCAGTTTGGAGAAAAGGCTATTCTGAGCAATGCGAAGGCCAACTGGGTTATCACGCT